>JBIOWO010000210.1:0-4234 GCA_044868555.1 Lacipirellulaceae bacterium
GGCCGCGTACCAAGCCGTGCGAATCGCGGCCGAACTCGCGCTCAAAGGACAGGTTGACGGCATCGTCACCGCGCCGCACATCTCGGCTAATAGTTCGGTGTGGCCGGGGTAGTGATGGCCGGCGGCGTGGAGGGCCGCTTTGCTGAGCGGCGCGGTGACGATGCCGTCAACCTGTCCTTTGAGCGCGAGTTCGGCCGCGATTCGCACGGCTTGGTACGCGGCCTCGCCGGCGCGGGCGTCGACGCGGCCCGGCGGCACATCGAGTACGTCGTCGTTCCACACGCGGACGCAGGGGATCGCGCCCGCGTTGGTGGCCGGCGGCTGGGAATCAGACGGCGACGCGACTTCGACAACGTTCACATTGCGGTGCAGCAGTTGCGCCGCCCGCCGCAGGATTTCAGGATGCCCGACGACGAACGGGCGGACGTGCGCGTGAATGCGGGCGTCGTGCCACGCGGCGACGATCACTTCCGGGCCGATGCCGGCCGGGTCGCCCATCGTGATTGCCAGAAGTGGTTTTGTCGGCGAGCGCATCGAGCGTGCGGGGCAGGGGGGTGCGGCGGCGAGTGATTCGGGTTACGCTAATTGAATTCTAACAGCCGCAAATCGGGCGACATAGCGTCGTCGAGTTTCCTGCCCTATGACGCGCATCCTGCCCACGATCGGTTCCTTGTCGCTCTTGCTGATGGTGGCGGCGCTCGCGGCCGGACTTTTGATTGGCGAATTGCATCAACTGCCGGTGAGCCAGGACACGCTCCATTGGGCGACGGTTCACCGGCTGACAGGAGTTGCGGCGGCGCTGGCAGTGGTGTTTGTGGAGTGCATCATCGTGACGTATTTCATTGGCACCAGCCGGTGGTGCAAGGAGGTCGTCGAGACGTACCAGTTCGATTCGGAAATAGTGTGCGAGAGCAATCGGCTCAAGCGGCGGACGTTTCCGTGGGCGCTGGCCGGCATGCTGGCCGTGATCGGCGTCAGTGCGCTGGGGGCCGCGGCCGATCCCACCGCCAGCGGTGTGCTGGAGCGGCAAATGTGGACGGATTGGCATTTGATTGCCGCGATGGTCGGAGTAATGTTCATCGCCTGGACATACATCGTCGCCTGGAACAACGTCGTGGCGAACCAGGCGATCATCGAGCGATTGGTGGCCGAGGTAGGGCGCGTGCGGCGCGAGCGCGGGTTGGATTAGCCTGCGAGCTGCCGCGCCGTGTCGCGGATTTCGCGGAGGACGGCGAGATGCTCGGCAGTAAATCCGGCCGCTCGCGATTCGTCGGGATCGTCGTCACCGAGGCCCGCCGATTGCGATTGGCGGAGCCGGCCGAGAATCAGGGCTCGCAGCTCCTGGGCGTTGTCGATGCCTTCGATCATCCCCACGTGCGTGGCGAGCGCGGCTTCGCCCTTGCCGTGCCCGCCGCCTCCGCCGCCGGCCGTTTCGACGACCAGGTCGGCGATGCCGAAGTAGCGTTGCAGCGGGCCTTGCGTGATGTGGATGTTCTGCACATTTTCGAACGTGATGGTTGTCTCGTTGATGATCCAGATGCCGCGGCGGATGCGGAGGCTGCGGCGGCCGATGACGTACCATGTGGTGTCGTAGCGCAAGTGGATGGCGACGTAGGCCACAATATCGGGCAGGATGGCGACGGCGGCCGCCGGCAGGAACAACAGCATTCCCAGCCATGGCACGGCAAAGAGAATGACAAGCCAGACGACCAGAATGGCCCCGTCGATGATCGTCAGAACCAACCAGAACATGAACTTCAAGTAGCGGAGGAAGCCGGGCGCGGGGCGGAAGGAGGTGACGTCTTCGGGCGGCTCGGCGGGCAGCGTAGGCGGCTCGGCCGGCACTTTGAACCACGTCTCGACGATGTTCCACACCTGGGCGTAGATCGATTCGGCGGCAGCTTCGACGCGGCGGCTCATGATGAAGCCTTTCGGCCGGCGGCCAACTGGGCCAGCGAGTCGCGAATCTCGCGCAGCAGCGTGAGCGCTTCGTCCGGGTGTCGATCGGCATGGCCGTCGGCGCCGACCAGCTCGCTGCCGGCTTCCGATTGGTGACGGGCACCGCGCATCTTGCCGTAGAGATAATCGCGGAGCGCATCGGCCTCCAAAATGCCTTCGATGCTCATTTCGGCGCCGGTCGAGCCGGAGGCCGTTTGCAGCGAAACGGTCGCCAGGCCCATCCAGCGCTGAAAGATGTTGCGTGTGAGGTGAATGTCCTGGATGCGGCGGTAGGTGAGCAGGATCTCGCGGCGGAACAGGATGCCCCACTTCATCGACACGCCGCGGTCGTCGAATTCGTAGCGCAACGTGTAGTACTTGAAGAACAGCGGCAGGAGCACGAACGGCGACAACGGACCCGTGCAGAGCGCTGTCACGAAGTAGTACTGCATCAGCCGCGGGTGGGGCCGCGTGATTTCGTGGGGGCGGAAAGGGGCCGCCGCGGTTGGCGTTGGGGGCTCATTCATGCTCATTACGTTCCTTGTCACGAGAGATTCGTCGTTTGTAATTCGTCTTGGGGGTCGGAAACTTGGGGAGCTTTTCCGGCGGGCTGATTATAAACCATTCCGATCAGGTAAGAATTCACGGTTGAGGGCCACCCGGCAGGCTGTGCGCTTGGCAGCGGTTGCGAAAGGATTGGACAAGGCACCGTCTAAGCCGTCCGATTCAGTGGTAAGGGGTGCGCCCGTTGCTCGCGTCCGGAGTGGGACCATGTTCGAATTCGATGCTGTTGGCCGCCGGTGGATGATTTTGGTCTGCGCTGTTGCGGTGGGGACGGCGTTCTTGTGCCGTCCCTGCCTGGGGGCGGAAGGAACTGAGGCCGGGGCGACGCCGCTTACAAATGCCGCCGACGAGCCGGTCGTCGAAGTCATCCGCGAGCGCTATCCGGACGGCAAGGTAAAGGTTGAGCGTGAAGTGACGACCGACGCCGACGGGAACTACGTGAATCACGGTGCCTGGCGGATGTGGAATGAGTTGGGCGGGCTGATTGGAGAAGGCCGTTATGAGAACGGTCGGCGCACCGGCCAGTGGTCGCGGTGGTTCAGCCGCGGCGAGGCGCCGCTGCTGGACAAACATCCGTTCGACGAGTTCGATGCGCCGTTCGTATCGCGGGCCACGTTTGCCGCCGGCGAGTTGGAGGGCGAGTGGGTCGTCGCGGATGCCCAGGGCCGCAAATGCAGCAGCGTCATATTTCGGCACGGCAAGCGCGACGGCACGGCAACGCTGTGGCAGCTGGACGGCGAGGTGTGCCGTGAGGCGACGTTCCGCAACGGCGTGGCCGTGGGCGATGTGCGCGAGCGCAACTCGGACGGGCAGCTGGTGACGATTGCAACCTATGTCGACGGACATCAGTTGGTGAATAAAGTCACAAACTTTTCGGGAACCGATAAGAAGAAGTCCGAAGCCGGTTATCTTGCAGCGACCGTGAACGAGGTGTCGCCCGACGACTTCTGGCAACTTCGGTTCGCCGAGTACTCTGCCAACAGCGAGTCGGTGCGGCATGGCACATGGAAGACGTGGTATGCCGATGGACAGGTCGAGTCAGAGGGCACCTACCAGTTCGATCGCGAAAACGGCAAATTCGCCTGGTGGTATGCCAATGGTCAGCCGGCGGTTGAGGGCCAATTCGTCGACGGCCAGGAGGACGGTCGTTGGGTTTGGTGGCACACCACTGGTCAGAAAGCGGCCCAAGGCGATTACCGCTATGGAAAACTGGTGGGGCTATGGCGCGGTTGGAGCGAAGATGGCCGGCTGGTGCAGCGGGACGAGTATCGCGACGGCCAGGCGACGAGCAAGACTCAACAAACGGCTCTTCAAACTGCGCCGGGCGCTCCGGCGGCCGAAACCGTCCGGTGAATCCCGAATTCCCAAGTCGCAAGTGGCGGAAGCTGCGAAACGTGGGTAATTCGGCGAACAGGCGGGGGCTACCGTGACAGGAAAGAATTGGCAATTATACTAGCACTTTGAGATGGTAGCGACTTACTCGACGTCCGGGTTTCAAGGTTCGGGGCCGATGGGAAAAGCGATGGCAATCGCCGGATTGGTAATTGGCGGCGTGATTGGCCTGGCTTTCGCCTTGGACATGTTTTCGGGTTTCCCGTTCGGCGGCCGCGTAATGCTGATGGATATCGGCTTCGTTTTGTGCGGCGCCATTCTCGCGTACTTGGGCTGGAACGCGCTGCGGGATGCGAAGTAAGAGAGGTGTCAGGTGTCAGGTGTCAGAGAAATCCGCTCT
>JBIOWO010000211.1:0-11606 GCA_044868555.1 Lacipirellulaceae bacterium
TCCGCCCGAAGCCGCCGGCCCCAATCCTCCATCTTAACGAGCCACTACGGACAGGTCCAAAGAATTCACGCCCGATAGCCCCACGCGTGCGGCCTGGTTCCGCCACAAAGTGGCAAAAAACCTACCGGATGCCGGACAGACAACCGGGTCGCGCTGCGCAACCGCTTGCGGTTTAGCTCCGCTTGCGGTTTAGCTCGTGCGCGATAACGAGGCCCGAGCGGGCCCGCTCACCTTTTTTTGAGAGAGCTGTCAGCCGTCAGCTATCAGGCAGAGAAGAAAGTCAAGGTGGCAAGGAGAGTGGGAGACAAGGAGAAGGGGATCGGCAACTACCATATTTCAAAATTCAATACTCAATTTGCGATTTCCGCTCCGTCTACAAGCTTGAATCACTCCCCACATTGAAGTTCCACAGGATTTCCCGTGGCACGACGCTGTACAGACCGCGCGTGAACACCTGGTCGATCAGCTCGTCGGCCTGCTGGATCGGCGTCTTCGTGACCAGGACGATGTCCGAATCGTTCAGCCAGATGTCGTCGGCCGGCACCGGGCGGCGCCCATACAGCGCGCCGCGCAGGTCGAGCATCGTCGCCATCAGCCGCCAATCCGGTGCGCGGCGAAACACCACCACTTGCCGCAGGTTCGCGCCTTGATTTGTACTACCTGCCATCGCCAGCGCCATCATAGCCGTCGTGGGCGCTTCGAGCTCGTACCGCCCCGGCTGCTTCACTTCGCCCAGCACGTACACAAATCGCTTCGCCCGTTCCACCAGGATCAACGTTACATGAATGCCCGGCACCGCCTCGTCATATCGCGCGTCGATCTCCTGCCGCGCCTCGGCCGGCGTCAGGCCTTGCACGAAGATGCTGCCCACCGCCGGCAACTGGATGTCACCCGCCGGCGTCACTTTCACTTGCACTTGCAACCCGCCGCCGATGCCACCTCGATTGTCGACCGTTTGAAGCAAATCCTCGAGCCGCGTGTTCACAGAAATCGGCGTCACGGTGATCGACGGCACGCGGAAAAACTCCTTGTACCGCTGCTCCAATTCTTCGCGCAGTTGCGGCACGGTCCGTCGCGTCGCCCGCACCTGGCCCAGCAGCGGCAGCGTGATCGTGCCGTCCGGCTGCACCACCAGTTCGCGCGTCAGGTCGTCGGTCGTCGTCTCGCCGGTCGCGTTTGCGCCGCGACCGGCAGTTGCTGTTCCCGCGCCGGCGGTAAGCGACTCGACACGCAGCCGATCGCCCACCTCGATTTCGTACGGCCGCGACAACTCGTCGCGCGTCCGGCGATAGTACACGGCCACCAGGTCGCCTTCGCGGAGCCGATACTCGGGCACGTGCGGCGCACGGGAGTGGCCGACGTATTCGCCCTGCGCAAACTCCTGCCACGGAATCATGCCCCGCGCGTCCCAGCCGACTTCCGCGCCGCTGCAGCCGCCCGCCGCGCTGTCGACCCCCCAAATCGGGAACGGCGCCGCCGGACCCTGCGCCGCGGCCGTGGCGACTACGGCGCTCAGCACAACGCCGATCGCCATTGCGGTAAGCCATCGTCTCCAGTTGGTTGGTCGCTCACCCATGATAGTAGCGGAATTCGCAAGAATTCCGAGCAAGTGCTATGTCTGAAGTCTTGCGACTTCAGCTACGGTCCTTCGGTCAACGTGTCTTCGTTCCGCCCACGAGCGGCAGCGACTTCGCCATTTCTACCGTCTTCTGCCACCGCGTTTTGGGCTGCGGCGGAATTTGCGCCGTCGGTGTCAAACCCGGTTGCACGACGCCCGACATCTGCTCCGGTGACACCCATTGAACTCCGGCTCGCCGCGACACGGCCCCGGTGGCTCGTTCCGCCGCCGCCAACCGTTGCGATTCCTGTTCGTTCGCCGCCGCCTCGCCGTGAAAGCCCAATTTGCCTTGTGCGATGGACAGGTTGTGATACGCGGTTGCGCTCGGCGCCAGGTCGATTGTCCGCTCGAACAGTCGGGCCGCCTCCTCTGCCCGGCCCTCGCGCGTCAACAACACGCCCAGCTCATTCGCCGCCAGGTGATTCATCGGGCAAGCCGCCAGCGCGGCGGAGTACATCGTCGTTGCACTCCGCACCAGTGCCGGGTCGCCGCTGCCGCGCTGGGCAAGTGTGGTCGAAACTTTGCCCAACCCGTGCAGCGCCATCGAGCCGGCCTGTTCACCGGCCACCGCCGCCGTTAATTGTTGCTGCGCGTATCGATGATAAAGCGCCACGGCTTCGTGTGGCGACACTTCCTCGGGCCAGTCGCCGAGCACCGGCGTGCGGTGCGACGACGCCACGATCCGCACGTTCAGCTCCGCTTCCACGCGCACGCCGCTGGGCACAAAATCCTCCGCTTCGTCGATCGCCCGCAGCCCGGCGGCCAGCGCCTGCGAATGGGCTTCGCTGTTCGCGGCCGAATCCTTGGCCTGCACCACTCGTCCCAACACCTGCACGAACTCGGCCCGGGCCGCGTACATCGCCCCCCGCTGGGCCAGCGCATATCCGCGCTGCACGGCCGGCAGAAGCTGTGGAGTCAATTCCGACGTCATCGGCACGCACGCAGGCGCTTGCGACATGGGTGCCGATTCGGCCGGCTTTACCGGCGGCTCGTGAGCTGGCCAAGGCGACGACGGGGCAGTCTCCGACTCGTCGAAGCTGGGCGGATCGTCGTCGATCGCAACTTCGACCGGAGGCGCTGGCTGCGCGACCATCGGTGCGGGCGGCGCATGCTCGGCGACCTGCGGCTCGGCCGGCGCCGGTGCAAACGACGACGCGCCTGGCAACCGGTACAGTGCCGGCGTGTCGCCTTCGACCACGCCACCGGTCACCGGAATCCACGCGGTCGTTTTCAACCCCAGCGGGTTCGCGGGCGGTTGCCGGATGGATCGATCTTTCGCGACATACGGGTTTGCCAACGCCATTGGTGCTGGCCGGCCGCCAGCCGATTGCGTCGGCTCGGCCGCGCGGGCGGGCAGCAGCGTCATAGCGCCACCACCGGCCAGCCACGCGGCGGCTCCGATCGCAATCCAACTTCGTGCCGTACACCACAATCGCTGCATCAGTTCATCAACCGGTAGAAGGCATCCGCCGCGAGGGAACGTGCGCCGGAGTTACAGCCGGACGTTGGCAGCTACTCGGCCAACGGCCCCGCCGCACCCTGGGCGCACCGTCATTCCCGTCGCGCGCGGAACGATCCGTACAACCTGAATTCGGCCCACCGCCAGGCCGGCAACCAGCAAAACCGGCCTCACCGGACGTACTCCCGCCCTGCCAGCCTGCACAGCCCGCACAAACCGACGAGCCGCCCGCGAACCCGTAGGAATAATCGCTACGGACGGATTATCTTATCCGCCCCGAGCAGCAGGAAAAATGAGCCCGAAGCGCAAGCAAGGGACCGCTAACCTCATTTCCCTTGCTCGCGCTTCGGGCTCATCGTATCACCGTCAAAACAAACGTCGTTGTGGCGGCGGGCTGAGCGGAAAGGCGTTGAAGCCCAGGTCGCGAAGATGGTCGACGAACTCATTGGGTCCGTGCGTGCAATACACTTCGCGGGGCGCGACGATTCGCGCCGCCTCGACGAGCTGGTCGAAGTCGGCATGGTCGGACAGCGGAATCGCATGGTCGACGCCCCAGCGATACTTGGTCGACGCGTCGACCGCCCAGCCGGTCGTGGCGATCGAAACCGTCTGGCCAAGCTGCGGCAAACGAAATCCGTTCATCCCGCGCGGCAACGTAATGACCGCGTGCCCGTTCAGCGCGCCGCCCGTGTACAGGCCGACGTCGCCCAGGTCGCAGCCACACTCCCGATAGATGCGGCTCACCTCATAGATCGACGCGTGCTGCAACACGGGCACGCCATGCGACGTGAGCAGCTTTGTCACCTCCTGCGACTTACCGAGTTGATACGCATGGATCACCGGCGTCTTGCCGGCGGCCAGCGCGCCGCTCACGATCTCCAACAATTGCTCGACGACGACGGCCCGCGGCGGCATGCGATAACGGGGCAGGCCGAACGTCGATTCCATGACCAGCACGTCGGCGTGCGGCAGCTCGGCCGGCTCGGAGGTGAGCGACGCATCCAACTTGAAGTCGCCCGTGTACAACAGCGACCGCTCACCGTCGCTGGCCCACAGCATGGCCGATCCCAGGCAATGGCCGGCCGGATAGGCGACAAGCTGCATGCCGCCAAACTCGAGCGGCTTGCGAAACGTCAATTCGGACACGCGATGATGAGGCCCCAGCCGGTGCTGATAAAGCCGCCCCGTGGTCCGCGTCGCCAGCGCCAATTCATGCCGCGCGATGTGATCGGTATGCGCGTGCGACACAAAGCATCGCGCCTGCCGACGGCGCACGTCGACCGCCAACTGGGCCCGCGTCAGGAATAAGCCGGCGTCGTAGTGGAACATTGCTGGGGAGGAAAAAGACAAGGAGACAAGGAGAGGGGGAGACAAGGAGAAAAAGCGGTCGACGCGCTGCGATCGTGTCTCCTTGTCTCCGCCTCTCCCTGTCTCCCCCTCTCGGCCAATCGCTAGGTATTCTATACTATCGCTGCAAACAGTTCGTCGCAGTTCACCATTTGCATTGTACCCGCGGGCGCCCGATGGGACTTGTCGAAATCATCGTTCTGGCAATCGTGCAGGGGCTCACCGAGTTTCTGCCCATCAGCAGCACGGCCCACCTCCGCATCGTGCCGGCGCTCGTGGGTTGGACAGATCCTGGTGCTGCATACACGGCCGTGATTCAGATCGGCACGCTGGCCGCCGTGCTCACATACTTCTGGCGCGACGTGCTGCGGATTCTCGGCGCAATGTTCGCCGATCTGCGCCGCGGCAAGCTGGCCACCACGCACGATGCGCAGCTCGGCTGGATGATCGCCGTCGGTACGCTGCCGATCATCGTGTGCGGCGTGCTGTTCAAAACGGCGATTAAGTCGACCCTGCGGTCGCTGTACGTGATTGTCGCCGCGCTGGCCGTTGTGGCCGTATTGCTGGCGATCGCCGAGCTGTTCGTGCGCCGGCGCCGCGCCGCCGGCATCGAAGGGCGCACCGTCGACCAGGTCACCTGGCGCGATGCGATCGTTGTCGGCTGCGCGCAGGCCTGCGCGCTCGTGCCTGGCACGTCCCGCTCCGGTGCCACGATTCTCGGCGGATTGTGCTGCGGACTCTCGCGCGAGGCGGCCGCCCGCTTCTCGTTCCTGCTCTCCATCCCGTCGATCTTCGCCGCCGGGCTATACGAACTTGTCGAAGCCCGCGAGGAACTGCTGGCGACGCGCGGTCACGTGGTCGAGCTGCTCGTCGCGCTCGCGGTAACGGCCGTGGTCGGCTACGCGACGATCCCCTGGCTACTCGGCTTCCTGCGCAAGCGCTCGACGTTTGTGTTCATCGTCTACCGCCTGCTGCTCGCCGGACTGTTGCTCGCGCTGTTGATGAGCGGCCGCATTCATTGAGCCGGCTTCTGTGCCGCCGGCGCTGGTTTCGGCGCGTCGGCTCGGCGCACGACGCCGAACATATTTCCGCCCCGGTCGCCGTGCTTCCAATAACCGGCGTAGTGGTCGTCGAAGAACATCACGCGGGCCGAAAACGTTCCCATGCCGGGGATCGTGAAGCTGTCGACCACGATGACCGGCGTGTCGCCGGCCCACTCGATCGGCAACGGCAACGGCACCATTACGGCCTCACTGTCGCGATATTGAATTTTGGCCTGGATCATCCAGGTCTTGCCTTCGAGCTTTTTCACCTCGCCCAGCGTGTACTTGTCGCGCCGGAGCTGATCGCCATCGCGCTCGCGGCCCGTGCTCGTGAAGCTGCCTTCGAGCGTCGCACCGCTGAGCAACTTCGAGAGCGCTTCCTCGCGCTCGGCCTGACTCCTGGCCACCGCTGCAGCCGGCGCCTCCTGCGCCACGGTCGTACGCGAACACGCAACTAGACCAGCACACAGCACCACAACTAGAACGCACGAAACCAACGAATGTCGGCTTGCCATCGCAGCACCTCCTCAATGAGCGAATCACGATTGGAACGAACGACGACCAATCGCTCCAATCTATCCGCAGGTACTGCGCCGTGGCAATTGGCGGCGTGCAAATCGAGGCGGTGCGGGAGCGAATCGGCAGAATTTCCTCGAGCCGGCTACTTCATCTCATCCGGCTGTCGCGTGAGGGCGAAGTAGATCACATAGAACCACGACAATATCCCTGCCAGGAACGCCCACAAGATCGATCGGTTGCGCTGCCAGGAACAAACCACGGCGAGCACCGAACCCAACCCGACGCCGGATTGAACGACAACCGTAGACGCGTTAGCGATCGCAGCGATTAACATATTGCATGTCCTTGAGATACTGCTGGACGCGGTTTGCCAGGAAGCCGTGCGGCTACCGCGGACACGTAGCGATCGTCGCCCCGTCGGCCACAAATAAGATTTGCTCCTTGTCAACACTGACGTGCATGTCCTTCGTCGCCGGGTCCATGGTCGCGAGTTTCCGGCCGTCCACCGACACGGTGTCACCGGCGATGACAATCGTTCGTCCGGCAGTCCGCGTCGTACAGGTATCGCCGTTGGACTCCGCCGAAATGTACCACGAGTTCGACTGGACCGTCACATTGCGACCATTGGACAGCGTCGCGCCAATGCTGGCGGAGCCTCCGACGAGTATGGCTACTGCCAGGTAGAGAAGGATGAATCCGCCGACGAGCGCGAGAAGAATTGCAGTGAGCGACCGGCCACGACGCTGAGACATGGAAACCTCACGAAACTCGGTGCAGCCCTGCTAACCGAAGTTCTTTTAGCAGCTTGCCTGCCGGCCGGCAAGAACAACAAAGTAGCAGGCACGCTCCGCGTGCCGTTGCAGAGTCAGCTACAACCTCTGCCCAACGTGATGGCATTGGAAAGTGATCACCGCTTCCGTTGCGGCGCACGGAGTGTGCGTACCACTTTAGCGCGACCAGCCGCCGTAGAACTGGGCTGTGTCCATGTAACGGGCCGGCGTGCTGCGGGCGGGGACGCCGACAGGTTGGTATTGCGGTGCTGCGGCGGACTTTCCGCGGCCCTGCATTTGCCGTGAAAGTTTTTGAACCTCTCGATCCTGCGTACGGTTGGCCTCAATCTGCTCGAGTTCCGGGCGGACGAACGCGAAATAATTCGGCGCGCCTTCCGAGTCGTTCTCTTCGCGGTACAGGTTCAAGTACGGGCTGACCGTCGGGTCGCGGTAAATCGTGTTGAACGGCTTGATCTGTCGTTGCATCGGCCGTTGCGGACTGGCTTGGATCGGCGAGCGAGATGGAAACTGGCTGAGCGTGGCGCGGGCCGGGTTGCCGCCGTAAAAGTTGAGCGCCTGCCGCATCTGATTCGTGGCAACTGGCGGCTCGACCAGCGGCCGCAGCGCAGTCTTCGCCGTCGTGCCGTTGCGCCGAAACGGCGGTGAATTTGCAGTTCGTTTTGCCGGCTGCGAGCTGGCCACAGGCGATGCGGCCGATGCAGTCGCCGGCGCTGCCGGCACTGCCTGCTCGTCCGTCGTGACGGCGAGCGTCGATCGCGCCTCGGAAGCGGCGGCTGATGGCTCCTCCGCCGACGCCAGCCGAATCTCCGAAATGCCAAGCTGACCCTCAGCACGAGCGGTGAGCGCAGCGATAATCACGATTAGCGGCGCGAGAACGACGAGCAGAAGCTCGTGACAAAGCTGACGCATGGCAGCCTCCTTGCTGGGGGAACGTGCGGGACGAAAAGGCGTGCCTGCAGCGCAAGCACGCGGCGCGCATCGGTCCGCACGGTTTAGCTAATCGTCAAAGTCGACCGTCCAACTTGCGGTCGATTGGCAGATGCAGCCTGGCAGACGCAGTAGCAACGACTGCATCGCCGGCCCGCTACGACGTCACGCGGCGCGGCGGCGGCGCAGCGCCAGCCCCATCATGCCGCCGGAGACGAGCAACGCCAGCGCCGTCGGCTCAGGAACGGTGCCCGGCAGACTGTGGCCGTCAGCGACAATCGCGCCGCTGCCGGCCCCGGGCGGGAGTTGCTGCTGCCAGATGAGGAAGTCGTCGCCGTCGACGTCGCCGTCGCCATCGGCATCGCCCTGCGCGGGCGACGCGCCCATGGTGATGCCGACGTTCGCAAACCAGATGGCGAAGTCCAAGGCATCGACGACGCCGTCGCCGTTGAAGTCGGCGCCCATAATCATCGTTCCGTCCACGATCTGCAACGTCACGCCCGCGGTGTAGTCAATCGTCCAAAAAAGTCCGGGCGGAAGCGCAGGCAATAACTGTTGGTTAAATTGACCCATGACCATCCCCGCGGTGCCCATGATCTGATACTGGTCGCCGGCCATGGGATTGAAGGGACCCGAGCTGCCGGCGAAAAGTTCGACGCTCAAACCACCGTCGAGAAGGATGTCGCCCAGCACCGATGCAAACCCGACTTCTTCGCCGCTATTCGGCCGGCCGCCGAGCGTGAACAGCGACGTTCCGGACGCCGTTTGAGTGAAGTTGTTGACGAACAACACCAGCGACGCATTTGGGAAAATTTCGAAGATGCCGTTGTTGACGAACGCATCTTCAAAGACCACGGTCGTCTCGTTGCCGGCGACGGCGATCTCGCCGGCCGGGATCATGTCGGCCGGGATGGCCGCATTGTTGACGACCGGGCCGACGATCAGGTTGTCGCCGGCCGTGAACGCCAGCTTGCCTTGATTCGACAGTCCCGAGCGGAAGCGAAGCGTTGCATTCGCGACGGTGATCTGTCCGACGCCGCGGCCAACGGCCGGCTGCGTCTCCAGCGCCGCGTTGATGAAGGGCTGAACGGGACCACCTTCCGTCGTCGACAGCGCGCGTTCGAACTCGATCTCGGCCCGCGCCTCGGGCGTGCCGATGACCTCGATCAGTCCCCAATTGACGAGGGGCGGCACGTCTTGCACTGGGTCGATGAATTCCGACGTGGCGTGCACCAGCAGCTTCTGCCCCGCGTTGACGACGATTTCGCCGAAGAAACGATTGCGGAAGACACCCGTAGCGATACGTCCGCCGCCGACAATCGTTCCATCGTTGATGAGAGCGATATTGTCCTGTCTGCCATCGATCTGTCCCGGGCTTCCAACGCTAACGTATCCGCCGTTGAGATTCACGGTCCCTTGTCGCCCGATTAGCAAGCGGAGCTCGTCTTCTTCCGGGTCCGCTTCGATCGCCGGAAGAATCGAAACCTGCGCACCGTCGTAAACGTTGAGCACGCCCACTCCGACGGTACTGTCATATTCTGCATCCTCTCCGGACGGGACGTCGAACGCGCCGGTTCCTGTGTCCTGGAAGCCGCCAACCTGTAGCGTGCCGAGAAGGATCCACCGCGAGGTGGGGCCGGTGACCGTGACAAATCCCTCGCCGCCTGCTTCGGGCGGGTCGTCGGAAAATAAATCACCGCCGATCACGGCGGCCGTGGCGTCGATATCGTTCCCCGCCGCACCGCCTTGAGCAACCTGGCTCAACACGGTGCCGCCATTGCTGATGGTCATCCGGCCGGTGCCAAAATGGCCAATGGTCATTTGCTGCGTCTGGCCGATCGGACCGCCGGACTGCTCGAATCCACCGGTCTGCAAGAACGACGCGAACCCGTCAACCACGACCGTGCCTTCCGAATCCTCCATGTCGCCGATGACCGTCAGGTTTTGGATTTCGGCGTGGCCGCCGCCGAGGATTTGGAGCTCGCCGAATCCGGCCCGGCCTACGTACAAATTGAAACCTTCGTCGTCGGGTCGGGCTGTCCCCGAGGTGCTGGCAAAGTTTGCCGGCACGCCGGGCGGGAGGATGCTGGGATCGTTGTTGTACTTGGCGCCGATGCCGGTGATGAGCACGTAACCGGTTCCCTGCCGTGTCTGGCCGGCGAGTTGGCCCTCGTCGCCGATGATGAGGTCCGCGAAGTTCAGGATCGAATTGCCGTCGATGTCGAGCCGGCCGAATGATTTTTGGCCGACGATGATATCCTGGTTACGTTCCCAATGCGTTTGGGCATCGACAGGCTCCGTGGCGTCGGGGAAGTTGCCGCCGAGCGGTAGGCCTTCGTCGATCAGCTCCGTAAAGATATTGTCGGTCGGCAGCACGTCGAAGAGGGGCGTCACGGCGGCACGGGAGGCGCCGACCATCAGGCCCAGCACGATCGCGGCCAGCGCGAACCGGAGTGCGCAAGAATGCGTCCGCCGCCGGCCGATCGGGTTGAATAGCATGCGATACATCCGCTCATCTCCACTGTTCCGCCGACAAGAGAATCGGAATCGCTGAGGATTGGCGACCGTCATGCGCAGGCCTCACTGCGCAGGGCCACTGCGGCGCGCATTACGCCCGCGATCCGCTTCCCGTCCAAAGATGTTCCGGCAATTCCCCTTCATCATCGTTAAAAACTCCGCAATTTGCAACCATTTTGTGAATCTCACGACGGGTGGCGCGGACCGCAACCAGGCACAAATTGGGCATTGAAACGGCTTGCGGAAAGGGATTTCGGCGAAATCCTAAATGAGCAGCACGTCGACCGGCGTGCCGGGAGAAAGCCGCATTTTCTCGGCCGGAAGTCGCACCAGGCCGTTGGCGCGGGCCAGCGCAGCCAGGTCGGCCGAGCCGAGCCAGGGCAGGATTTCGACGGCCGGTCGCAGGCCCTCTGCCGTTCGCTGCGGCGTGGCGACGCGCGCCGGCAGGCAGGTCGCCCGGCCGCCGCCGTGGTCGTACTCGTGGCTGATCTCGGCCGTGACGGTCGACGGCTCGGTGAAGCCGCGGCCGGCGAGGGCTGCGATGGTCAGACGGACAAACAACTCGAAGCAGACGAAGCTGCTCACCGGGTTGCCGGGCAGGCCGAACACGAGCGCGCGGTGCGAGCCGGCGTTTTTGAATCCAAACCACAGCGGCTTGCCCGGCCGCAGCGCGATCTTGTGAAACACCAGCTTAACTCCCAGCTCGGCGAGCACGGCGGGCACGAGATCGAAATCGCCGGCCGACACGCCGCCGCAGAGCAGCAGCACGTCGAACTCGAAACCTTGCTCGATCTTGCGGCGCAAGTCGGCGCGGTTGTCGCGCGCGATATCGAGCTCGGCGGCCTCGGCGCCGGCGCGCGCGGCTGCGGCGACGAGCATTGGGCCATTGCTGTTGCGAATCTGGCCGGCGGCGGGCGCAGAGCCCACGGGCACCAATTCGTTGCCGGTCGGCAGAATGGCGACGCGTGGACGCGGCTGCACTTCAACGACGTTGTGACCGATTTCGGCGAGGATCGCGATCTCGATTGGACGCATCACGGCGCCGCGCCGGAGCACGGTGTCGCCGACTCGCAGTGCAGAGCCGAGCCGCAGAATATGCTGGCCCGGCTGCGGATCGACTTGCCGCAAGCGTACCGATTGATCGTCGACGAGCTCCGTCTTCTCCACCGGCACGACCGCATCCGCGCCTTCCGGAATCGGCGCACCGGTCATGATCCGCGTCGCCGTGCCAGGCGTCACGGCGTGCCGCGGCACCGTGCCGGCGCCGATTTCTTCCAACACCCGCCGCACCGGCGCGCGATCGCCGCTCACCACGGCATAGCCATCCATCATCGACTTGTCGTAGGGCGGCGAATTGACGTCGCTAACAATATCCTCGGCCAGCA
>JBIOWO010000212.1:0-14395 GCA_044868555.1 Lacipirellulaceae bacterium
CATGTCGTGCTCGACTTCACCGATCACCTTAGCGACTACCAGCTCTACGGCATCATCTTTCGCGACATCCTGCCTTCGCAGGAAAAGAGGCTCCAGCGCCGCACGACGTACCTGCATTGGGACTGTGCGAACATCGAAGAGCACCCGGACACGTGGCTCCGTTACTACGCCAGCCAGGCCGAGCGCGAATCGTGGGCCGAGGAAAACGACCAGCCCCTCCCGCCGCACGACGAACCGCCCTTCCGCCGCCAATTGCCGCGGGCGCCGCTGTAACGCCGCTCGCGGCTTAGCGCTTACAGCATCTCCGGCCAAATCGCATCACTGACAAACAGCCCTTCGCGCGTCAGCCGCACGCGCTCGCCGGAATCGGCCAGCAGCCCCAGCCCAACAAACTTCTTCAGCATCCCACCGACCAACTCATCCATCTCATAACCGCAGCGCGCCGCAAACTCCCGCCGCGACACGCCCTCGATCCGTCGCAGACCAAACACCAGGAGCTCCCGCGCCCGCGCCTCCGCCGACAACGACTCCCGCTCCGCCACCGGCGACTCACCCGACAGCACCCGCTGCAAATAGGTCGTCGTGCTGCGGTGATTGGATTCCCGCACGCCGCCCACGTACCGGGCCGCCCCCGGCCCAGCGGCAAAGTAGCCGTCGCCGCTCCAATACGTCTCGTTGTGCCGCGACCGACACCCGGGCCGGGCGAGGTTCGACACTTCGTAATGCTCGAACCCGGCCGCCGTCAGCCGATCGATCGCCAGCGCGTACATCTCACGTTGCAGGTTCTCGTCGATTTCCGCCAACTCGCGCCGCAACCGCCGACTCCAAAACGCCGTGCCCCGCTCAAATGTCAGTCCATATGTCGACACATGATCCGGTTCCAACTGAATCACTGCCGCGACGTCGGCCGCCCATTGCTCCAGCGTTTCGCCCGGCGTGGCAAAAATGAAATCCAGCGCCACTTGCATGCCCCGCTCGCGGACCAGGTGTACGGCCCGCGCAATCTCGTCGGCCTCATGATCGCGCTCCAGCAGCCGCAGTTTCTCAGCGCGAAACGACTGCCCGCCCAAACTCACCCGCGTGACGCCCAGTGCCGCGAGCGTATCCGCCATCGCCGCATCCACGTCCGCGGGATTCGCCTCGACCGACCATTCCGCGCCGTTAGAAAGCAAATGCCAACTCCGCACAACTGCCGCCAACCGCCGCAATTGCTCCGGCGACAAATGGGTGGGCGTCCCACCACCAAAATACAGCGTGTTGACTTCGCGTGGCGTCGCCAGCCAACTCAGCTCGATCTCAATCGCCCGCAAATAGTCCTCCACCAGATCATCGCGCCCCGCCACGAGCGTGAAATTGCAGTACCCGCATCGATGCCGGCAGAACGGCACGTGTACATACGCCGCCCGCGGCGCGGCAATTTTGAGGTCGCCGCCACCAACAACTTGTGCCATAACAGTTTCACCCATAGCTGCGATTCTACGTCGATCCGATCGCGCAGACTATGAATCTCCGTGTCCGGCCGGCTATAATTCTTGTTAGAGACCCTTTTCTTCGATCGGACGGAGGCTTTCCTATGGAGACTGACACGATGGGCCGAGTGCTGACGGAGGCCACCATTGAGAACATGCAGGACTTGTGGGCAGTCAAACAGGGCATTCTAACGGCCACGCAAGCTCGCCGTATTACTGTGCCAGACGCACTCGTGGATACAGGCGCAACTCTTTTGTCGTTGCCGACGCACACAATTCAGCAGCTTGGCCTGGAGAAGTCTGGCGTCAAGCGCGTCACAAGCAGCACCGGCGGCGGCGAGGCCGACATGTATTCCGCCGTCCGGCTCACCATTCAAGGCCGCTCGTGCACGATGGATGTTATGGAAGTCCCTGACGACGTGCCTGTTCTGATCGGTCAAATCCCACTCGAACACTTGGATTTCGTCGTCGATCTTCGCAGCCGAACATTGATCGGCAATCCAGCACACGGCGGGGAACACGTGTACGAGCTCTATTAGCGTCGGCTTTGGTCAGGGGGTCAAACCGGGTGGCCGCAAGGACTGCGATCGACTCACCGCTTTGCCCAGACCTCATGCACGAACCTCACGAGTTCCTCGAAACGCTGGCCATCGTGCTCTGCACCGCCGCCGTTTCCACGGTGCTCTTTCAGCGGCTCCGCCAGCCAGTCGTGCTCGGTTACCTGATCGCCGGCATGATCATTGGGCCGTACATCCCCATTCCCGTCGAGGCACACGGCGACACGGTCCGCAATCTGGCCGAGCTTGGCGTCATCCTGCTCATGTTTTCCCTCGGTCTGGAGTTCAGCCTGTCGAAGCTGCTGAGCGTCGGTCACACGGCCGGCTTCGTGGCCGTCATCCAGTGCAGCCTGTTGATCTGGCTCGGGTACTTGGCTGGGCAAAACTTCGGCTGGTCGCCGCTGGCCAGCTTTTATGCCGGCGCCGCCATCTCCATCTCCAGCACCACGATTATCGTCAAGGCCTTCCAGGAACAGCGCATTAAGGGCGAGTTCACGCACGTCGTCTTCGGCATCCTGATTGTCGAAGACCTGATCGCCATCCTGTTGATTACGATTCTCACCACGCTTTCCAGTGGTCAGCAGCTCACCACGTTGCAGCTCGCCAGGGCCGCGGGCCAGTTGGCTGCGTTTCTTGTGGTGCTCATCGTTGTGGGAATCATGACCGTTCCCCGCTTGATCCGCCTGGTGGTCCGGCTCGATCGGCCGGAAACCACCGTCGTCGCCAGCGTGGGCCTCGCATTCGGATTCGCCCTGCTCGCCCTGATGTTCGAATACTCGGTGGCCCTCGGCGCGTTCCTCGCCGGCAGCCTCGTCGCCGAATCGGGCGTCGAGAAAAAAGTCGAGCATCTCGTGCAGCCGGTCCGCGACATGTTCGCCGCCATCTTCTTTGTCTCGGTCGGCATGCTGATCGATCCGGCACAGATCGCTTCGCATTGGCCGATCGTGCTCACGTTTCTCCTGATCGTGGTCTTGGGCAACGTGTTTGCCGTTACGCTCGGGTCGTTCCTCACCGGCGAGAGCATTCAGAACTCGCTCAAGATCGGCATGAGCCTCGCCCAGATCGGCGAGTTCTCGTTCATCATCGCCGGCGTCGGCATTGCCACCGGCGTCACCGACAATTTGCTCTACTCGGTCGCCGTTGCCGTGTCCGGCATCACCACGCTGCTCACGCCCTGGCTGATCCGCGCCGCCGAGCCCACCGCCGCCTGGGTCGATCGCAAGCTGCCCCGCTCGCTGCAAACGTTTGCCGCCCTATATGGCTCGTGGATTGATAGCCTCGGCGCCGGATCGGCCGACGGACAACCGGCCCGCATCCGCGCACTGCTGCGCTGGCTAGTGGTCGATGCACTGGTGCTCATCGCGATCGTCGTCGGCGCCTCGGTTGAAATGGGTCGCATTTCCGGTTGGGCCCAAAGTCATCTGACTCTCGACGCCAGCTGGACCAAGCTGGCCGTCATCGCCGGAGCGGCCGCGCTGTCCGCCCCGTTTGCAATCGGACTTATCCGCGTCGCCCGCGTCCTGGGCTTCGAGCTGGCTTGCCGCGCATTTCCGGCCGCCCAGCGAGAGCAACTCGACCTGGCCGCTGCCCCGCGCCGACTGCTCGTCGTCACGTTGCAATTGGCCATCGTGCTGTTGGTCGGCGTGCCGTTGGTCGCGATCACCCAGCCATTTCTGCCGCCGTTCCGCGGGGCAGCTGTGCTGCTGTTCATCCTGTTCGTGCTGGCGATCCCCTTCTGGCGCGGCGCGACCAACCTGCAGGGCCACACCCGCGCCGCCGCCCAAGCGCTCGCCGAAACTCTCAGCCGCCAGACCCGCCAGGGCCGCGCGGAGAGCGCCGCGCATCAACTGGACGACCTCGACCGCATCTTCACCGGCCTGGGCTCGCCGACGCCGGTCGAATTGCAACCTGGCAGCGCGGCCATCGGCAAAACACTCGCCGAAATCAAACTCCGTGGCCTGACCGGCGCCACAGTCCTGGCCATCCGGCGCGGCAATGAGTCGGTCCTCGTCCCCTCCGGCCACGAACGCCTCGTCGAAGGCGACGTCCTCGCCATCGCCGGTACCCACGAAGCGGTTCAGGCGGCGAAGGCTCTGCTGGCCGTACAGTGTTGACCAACGACAACATGCGCGATTATCACACGGCCGCGCGCCGACAAGAGCCTATCGACAGCATCCCCACGATAAGCAGGACGAGGGTCCCTGGTTCGGGGATGGCAGCATTCGCATGGGCGCCCGCGCCGCTGCCGGCCGATTGGCCGAAGTGAGCGCGCCAGATGTCGTAGTCGTCGGAGTCGATTCGATTGTCGCCGTTGCCGTCGGCGGCGAGGCCGCTGCCGGTCTGGTTGAGGGTGTCGCGCCACACGGCATAGTCGGCCGCGCCCACGGTGCCGTCGTCGTTGTAGTCGCCCGGAAGACCCGCCGGCGGAATTAACAAAACGATGAGCGTGCGAGGAGCCACGTTGTACGTGAAACTGTTGCCCAGACCATTGACGCTACTTTGAACAGGTGCACTGCCGCCGGTGCCGCCGTAGGCCCACTGCGTCCCGCTATTGCCGAGTGGCGAGCCCAGGATATCGATCGTTACATCCGTGTCGTTCCCGGCGCCGGACAAAAGATTGATCAGCATAACAGCCACCGTCCCATCGGATTGCCGAACGGCGTGAACTTTGAGATTGGCTGAGCCAGACGAGGTGTCGATCAACTCATCGCCCGAATCGAAGAATTTGTCGAGCATCTCGAGCGCGCGAAAGGCCGGACCGCGGGTGAGGCTGCTGTTGTCGCTGAGAAACGTCGCGGCGCTCATTTCCAGAAAATGGACCGAATCGGCGCCTTCCTCCAGCGCCGTGGCGTAAACGTCGGCGGCAAACAGCCCGGTGGCAACGTTGCTATTGCCGACGCTGTCGAAATAACCGAACTCGGTCATGTGGATTGGGAATGCGTTCGGATCATGATCAGTATGCAAATCGACGCGGTTGCGGAGCTCCTGGTAAATAGCGGGGAGTTGGGCAGCCGTGGCATTGAGGAAATTTGCCTCGCAGGCGGCATTGCCGATCGTGCAATTTCCGGACGTCGCAGTTGGATCATCGTCGACGTACCAATGCAGGATGCCGAAGTCCATTTGGTTACCGGCGGTGCGCAGGACGTTGCGGTCCCAATTGGTATTCGTGCTCCCGGTGTCGCCGACGCCGCCCGGTCCGACGAGCACGCCTCCCAGCTTGATGGTCGGGTCGACGGCTTTCATTGCATTGGCGAATTGGATGAAATTGTTGCCGTAGGCCGTAGGCGAGAGGGCGGGGTCGTTGGTCCGATTGCCGTCGTAGGCGCCGTGCAGATCCTGCTCCCAGTTCCAATAGCTTGCATAGTAACCGTTGCCGTTGATCTCGTTGCCGATTTCCCAGTACTTGATGCCGACCGGTGCGTCGTGATTGACGGCCAGGAAACTGTTAACCGGGTCATAAACACCGTCGGCTTGGGCCCAGGATTGAAATTCGGCCGGCGTGGAGGCACGCAGACGGGCCCAGTAGCCGGCCGTTTTCCAGTCGATGCCCTCCGCATCGACGCCGAGGTCGACATCGGCGGGAGTGCCATAGATGGTTGGACTGGAGTTGGCGTAAGCCACCCAGGCGGCGGCCTCGTTCGGTTGGCCACCTTTCTTGCTCAGCCATTTGCCGGACGCCGCATCGAAGTTCCCCAGGCTGGAGCCGTAGTTGACCGTGATCATGGCATCCGAGCCGGAGGCATCCAACAGGTTGATGAAGTTTCCGAAATGGCTGCCGGAAGCGTAATAGCCGTACGGCCAGGGGCTGAGGGAGGCTGGGTCGGCGCCCTTATCCGGCGTCAGCGGGTGAGGCTTGGTAACGTCGGGAAGTGTGCTGCAGCACGTCTGGTAATAGGGGGCAACCGGCGGCACGGAAAAGTGAAAGATCTGAGAGTAATTGCCACCGGAATAGCGAAGCATCTGGACGCCACTCTCGATCAGCCGGTCGTCCAGGCTGCTATTGGTGAACTGGTTCGCGTAGACCGACGTGTGGAGCGCCAGCGCTTCGTTGGGAACCGCTCCCAACACGCTCGTGGCGTCGACATTGACAGCGACGGTTTGAGCGCGGAGTGGGGCGGCCAGGCCGAACAGGTTCGCGGCGATGATCAGCGCCAGCGCGGCCGAAAACGGTTGGCGTCGATTCGGCCGTGCGAAAACTCCTCCGTATCTGATCATCTCATTGTTCCAACTGGTGGCCGACGCCGCCGGGCCCCTGCTCCGACGAACGCCAAGGCCGCAAGCAGCGCGGTCGCGGGCTCTGGCACAGCCGTGGAATTGCCTCCGCCACTTCCGCTTCCCGGAACGGTCCATATCTCGCCGAAGTGGCTCTGCCACACCTCGTAGTCGGCCGCATCCACTTTGCCATCGCCGTTGCCGTCTGCGGCCAAGTGGTAGCCGGTGTCGCCAACCGTATCGCGCCATATGACATAGTCGGCCAAGTCGACGATGCGATCTTTATTATAGTCGCCCGATACAGGCACCGAGTTGGTCACCAAATAAACGATGCCGGTGGTCTTGGACGAAATGTACATTTCGCCGAATACGCCCTCGCCGAACCGCGCCTCGTTGCGAATGTTGATGGCCCCATTTAATAATATGTTCAAATCGTCCGCCTGCGGGGGCGTGGTCGCATTGGCATCGTCGAGCGTCAGGTGCAGGCGATACTTGACGGCCTGCGTCAGTTCACTGGGCTCGTCACGCGCCGGAACATTGGGATCGAGCTGCGTGACGGCGCCAAGCATTTCCGCAAAATCCGTCTGAAAAACGGGCCCCCCGACGCCATCGATGTGGCCGCCAAAATTGGTGAAAATGAACTGGGCTTCGAGGTCTGGATCGCTGCCGTTGCGGATCACAAACCCACTCGCAATGGCAGCGGAGACATAATCGAAGCCGAGCTCTACGCCTGAGGCGTTGTGATCGTATTGGGCCACGGGATACGTATACTGTGTGCCGTAGGAATCCACGCCGACGGTGGCCTCGTCGGCCGGAAGGTCTGCGACGCCCCATACGTATCCCGCGTTGGCGTCGGGCGCCGTGAAGTCGTTGCCTTGCAGGTGGACGAACGTGCCCTCGCGTTTCGAGAAGCCGTAGTTTCTGCCTGGCTCGGCGAGATTCACCTCTTCGATGTTGTTCCGCCCAATGTCGCCTACCAGAATGCGGGTGTTGCCCTCCTCGTCCGGGTTGAAGGAAAAATTGTGTGGATTGCGGAAACCGTAGGCGTAGATCTCCTCCAGAACATTGGGATCGGGGTTGTTGTAATAGGGATTCGTGGTCGGGATGGTATACCGGTTGCTTCCCGCTTGCAGCGGGTCAATCCGGATCATCTTTGCCATGGCGTTGTTCAGGAGCTGCGGGCGATTTTGGGCCGAGTCTTGTCCGCTGGAATCGCCGTGCGTGAGATACAACAGGCCGTAATCCTCGTCGCCCGGCTCGGCGTATAAATTGAACCTGGCCTGCTTGATCAGGTGGTCGAAGACGGGCAATTTGACGCGAAACAGCTCGCGGTAGGAATTGGAATCCACCTGATTCGTGTTGTGATTGTAGGTCCACTCGATGAGCACGGTGTCCGAATTGATCCCGCCGCCCCGAGTCGTGTTGCCCAGGAAGAAGTGCCCCGCATCGCTACTCGGCTTGGATTCCAGCAGCGTCGTGTAAAGCTTGCCGTAGCCGGGGGTGCCCACTTTTTCAAAGTCGGGGTGGAAGGCGAGCGACTGCAGGCCGGAGTGTGCATTGTTGCCAGCCTGGTCCAGCGTGTGCCCCGATGCCGTCATGGCCGTGGCCACATTGAACCAGACCGCCGGCGTGGTGCTCCCGCCAGGGCCCTCGTTAACGACGTACACGGGCCCTTCCTGCGTCGTGACATAGAGCCGGCGGTCGCCCGGCCGGGTCGTCATCGAAATGATGTCGTGATTACTGCCGGTCCCCGGCAGCAAGACGTACGGACGCAGCCGAAGCGTAGCGCCCGAAAATAGATTCGTGTCGTCGTTGAGAAGGTCTTCTACGGCGCCGAACGAGCGAGGCGCAGCGACCAACATGAGAACGAGAAGCCACAGAGCCGCTGGCGCAAACCGCCGTTGTGATTGCTTCATGGTTGTCGCACTGCGTCCGCCATACCCCGTCCCGCGCCGCCGAAATCGCCGCTTGCGTCACTTCAATTCACACCATCGGTCGACGATGTCTCGTTGAACGATGTGCCGTTGCGGGTGCCCAGGCTGTTGAGCACGTAGATGTCGATGTCGTAGTTGATCGAGTGGACCGAGCCGTCGGCGAAGACGGCGTTGAAGCCGCCCGTATGGGCCGAACCGAGCACAAACGTTTCCCACGCAGGGTCGAGGTTACCACCTTTGGCCGGATCGCCCGTGAATGGAATGTTAACGCCTGAATCCTGCAGCGGCGGGACGGCAGAACTGCGCATTGTGTCCGGATCCCAACCATCGGCCCAACCGCGGTCATCGGACGGCGAGCCACCCGGGTACAGATCGTAACGGATATACTTCTCTGCGATCATCACTGTTTTAGATGTTCCGTCAGCGACCTTGCCGATCGCGACGGGACCGGGACCGACAAAATCTCCTTCGATCTCCGCGGTGCGGAGATTCTGAGCCATTGAACGCCGCCAAGGCGATCGCACGATGACGCCGTCGTAGACGCCTTTTTCGACCGGCCCCGTCCCTTGGTTCGTACCCATCGAGGTGCCTCCTGGCTTATAAAACGCTGTCAAGACGGTGCCGTAGGTGAGCGTCCCTGGAGTGATATTGATCGGATTGGCGTCTGTGCTGAGGTTCTTTGTACAGGGATGCACAGCCGCATAGTCGGTCAAGATAAGCAACCCCCAGCGGGCTTCTTGGATTCGCGTCACGCCCCGACGCGTCGGGCAGATGTACATCTGCACCACGTTGTTTCCGACTTGGGCACTGGTCGTGAGATCATGCACCGCGCCCTCTTCGAGAAACGGCAGGATTTGATAACCCCAACCGATGCCTTGCCGATCAGGACCAAGCGGCCTGCCACTTTCGACATAGTCTTCCAGCAGCACGCCCCAATGCGACCCGCCTGTCGGAAACACTTTGTAAGTGTCGTGATGGTTGAGACAGGAGATACCGATATTTTTGAGGTTGTTTTTGCACTGTGTCCGGCGGGCGGCCTCGCGAGCCGCCTGGATGGCAGGCAACAACAGCGCGACCAAGATGCCAATGATCGCGATCACGACCAATAGTTCGACTAGCGTAAATGCCCGATTCTTACGACTGATTTGTTGTGACATGGTTCACTCCTCTCCTAGGAGGCCGGCAATCGTACTTACCACGGAGACACAGAGAACACGGAGAAGAGGATCAGAGTATCAATTGGATCGAAGCGCCTGATCTGCATCGCTACTCCACTTCCGATTTTCTACTTCTCTCCGTGTCTTCCGTGCCACTGTGGTGAATTATTTGGCTGTATTCGGGAACACGGTGCGGAACCGTGCTTCATCCATTTCTTCGTACATGCCGCGGGTAGCGATTACCAGCCGCTTGCCATCCACCGGCGTTTTTTCGTAGGCCAGGTACGTCATTCCTGCGGGCCCGGCCGGAGGCTTGCGGCCGTACACCCATTCGAGCGGCTCGCCGCTGCGTGGCGAGACAAGCATCCTGTCAATCATCAGGCCAGCCCGCTCGAGGTTTTCTTGTTTTGTGTTCAACCAGTCGCGGAACGCTTGTTCGTTGGCAGGCGGCTGATTTCTGTGCTCGTTGAGATACAAGCCATACATGTCGGCCATCGCGCGAATCTTGGTGTAATCCGCCAGGCTCGTTCCGCTGGCCGAGCCCCCGCCGCGGCCGCAGCCGGCCAGTGCCACGACCAGTGCGGCCAACAGGCTCCGCTCCATCGCCCGTAAGCACATTCGGCTAGTCATTCGAACGCTACCTGCCCGTCCACTAATACGCGTGATGGCGTGCGCGTCGGCGCTGGGGGCGGGCCCAACCGGCCACGGCTGACGTGGCCGCCAACGCCAAGGTCAAACTCCACGGCTCCGGAATACCAACTCCCGACACAGCTCCCGACCCCCCGCCCGGAAATGGATAGTTGTCCTTCCACACGCGAAAATCGGCAATGCCGGTGAATTGGTCGCCCGTCACATCGCCGTGCAGCGTGTCGGTTGGACTCTGATTGTAATTGTTGGTGATATTCGCGTAGTCGATCAGATCGACGTCGCCGTCGTTATCGGTGTCGCCTGGCACCGGAAATGTCGGCATCGCTTCGGCGTACGTGGTGGCGACGCGCAGTTCGTCAAACACCGAACCAGCGGCGCCGCCGCCGAAATTGCTGCCGGAGCCGATTGTTTCCAACGTGAGATCGAGCGCGGCCGGCGTCACGGTGGCGTTATCCATGCATACGTCGGCGCCGGTGCCGTCGAAGCAAAGATTCGGAGCGGGCTCGACAGGTGATTTTGGAGGATCGAGAATCAGCGAAATCGAGTCCCCGCCTGCCGCATCCGTCAAAACGTACTTGAGAAGGATCAAATGAACATCGCCGTCGTCATTGTACGAATCGGGAGCGCCGGGGATGATGCCGCGACGTTCCTGCGCGTCTCCTTGCTTGACGTCGAAGAACATTTTCGCCGTCGCCGCATTGCCCTGCGACGCGGGCTGATCGTGGAGGTTGTATTGGTTGTAACCGATGTCGGTCCGGCCGGCGTCGTCCAACACAGTTTCATCGTCCGGCCAGAGCTCGACGGCCCGATAACCCATGTTGCTGTCCTGGGAGCCCGCGATCGTGCCGAAATTGACCTGGAAACCGACGTAGAACGTGCCAACCGTGCTGTCGTTCCACGGGGTGGCAAGAAACCGCCCCGTGCGCCCGCCCGCATTGCCGTTGCCGTCGACGGAGCCACCGAGCGACGTCGAGGCTTCGTAGGCCAGGCTCGTCACGATCACATCCGCACCGGCCGAGCCGATGACCCACGCGCCGGTAAAGAACGCCGGCGTGGGTGGGATGCCGACTGTCGGACTTTGCCCGGCAAGTGCTCCAGCGCTGTATTCTCCCGCGGCCGGACTCGACCCAACCAGAAATGGATCGTAGGCCAGCAAAACGGCCTTGGCGGGCGACGCAGACAACAGACCAGCGGCAGCCGCAATTGCGGCCACCAACAGACCGGTCCGACGCAGTCCGTCATGGCGCCGCCGACTGCGCACAGCGGCCAAAGCGGCCGCCACGAGCACCGCCAAGACCATCGTCGTGGGTTCCGGTATGCCGTCTATGGTTCCCAGGCCGACGCCCGGCAGCGGTCCGACGATCTTTGTCCAAGCGCGGAAATCGTTGAGGTTCACGATGCCGTCGCCGTTCAACTCACCTTGAAACAGGTAAGTGCCGGCCAGTTGCTGCCGATCGCGAATAATCCTGTAATCGAAGATGTCTCGGTCGCCATCGCCATCGAGATCGCCGGGCAGAGCGCCGGTGATTTGCAAAAGGACATTGTCGTAGCTGACCCAGCTGTGCCCCACATCGAACATCGTCCCTTGATTGCGCTCGATGCTGGTCGTGTCGAATTCGATACCGATGGGGTGCCCCACGGCCGACACCAGGCCGGGCGTGCCGCCGGGGACTCGCAGCTCGAAGTTCTGCCACGTGAAACCTGCCAGGTCGACATCTTTCGTGGCGATCGTGGCCTGCGTGGTGCCGTCATAGAGCCGGACGGTGAGCCGTGCTCGGTCCTCGATCTCCGTGAAGTTCTGCGGCGTGCCATTATTGATCGTAAACGCGTCGTACGCGTCGAAGCTTACGCGATAACTCTGGTTGGCGCTGATGTTGAGCGCGTTGTGGCCGGTGGATTGAAAAACCTTGCCGTCCAACGTCGACAGCGTCAGACGCTGGCCACTAGGGTTGGCGCCCACCCCTTTGGCCGGATTCGCGCCCACTGCCTCGGTGCTGGAGTCGCCCATGACGGTGGGCGTAGGGCCGTTGAAAAAGACTTCGGTTCCCAGGCCCGTGAACGTCCAGCCGGGAATCCCGCCCACCGCATCTGGCGCAATGGGGTTGCCCGTGGCATCGAAAGGCACCACCTTGCCGCCCCCCGGCAACTCAAAGCCAGGGTTGGCAACGGTAATCCCCTGGACCTGGGCTGCGGCGGGAGACTGGGCGAGCACGGCCGCGGCCACACCGAATACCAGCGCCCAATAAATCCCAATCTTCCTCGACATGGTCTGCACTCCTACCTGTACTTGGCCGGTATTTTTTGTGGTTGCGGCAGCGTGAGCGAAACGTCGTCGCCCGCTGTAGACTGCGCCGGGTCCGAGCGCTGAGACGCCTGCCAGACCGATGATCAGCAGCAAAGTAGCGCTCGGCTCAGGCACAGCCATGAGCACAGTTCCAGCGCCGGAACCACTAGTAAAGCGGACGGTGCCAATGCGGAACGTATCCTCGCCAACCAAGCCGCCTCCTGTGTTGCCGAAGTTCTGGCGCCACACGGTGTAGTCCCCGGGCTGCACGCCCGCCGTCGGATCGTTCTGCAGCGGTCCGCCGTTGCGCCACAGAACGTAGTCGGCCGCATCGACGGTGCCGTTGTTGTTGTAGTCGCCGGTGACCGCCGTCTGCACGTATCGCAAGAACTGCAGGCTGATTCCCTGCTGGGCCGCGAGCGTGCCAAACGCCCCGATGTTGCCCAAGGGGACCGATGCGCCGGACGCCAGCGTCAATGGGCCGTGGGGGTTCGTCTCGGTCAGCGAATTGGCTGTTGACGGCGATTTCTCCCACTGGCCGCCAATACCTGTCCAGCCGGGGGTGCCGGTAAGTGCACCCGTGGTCGAATGAATTTCATACCCGTCGAACGAGAGGTCGGTCAGTGTGTCGTTCTTGAGCGTGGCCGCGCCGTTCGACGTGTTGATCGTTAAGACGAGGTTGTTTTCGTAGGCTGTGCCTACGTACTGAACTTGCCCCCGCACGACATCGTTATCGGGGAACGAGTATTCGAAGACGAGGTCTTCGCCATTGGTGCCGAACAGCGCCGCGTTCGCTGCGACGGCGGTTTTGCTGAAGCCCGTGCCCAGCGTCAGCGACGGGACGCTCGAAAGGTCTAGCGTTCCAGATTGCTTCACCTCGCTGAGGAAGTTCTGAGAGATGCCGAATTTTGCCCAACCGATATCACCGGCCGGCGCTCCAGAGATGCCCTTGTAGCCCGTTAGGAGCGACCCGGCGGTGGGAGAGCTGACCGTGTAGGAGTCAATGCTGACGGCCCCTCCAAGGGGATTGGTGATCGATATCTCGCCCGAGTCGCGATCGACGCGCAAGACGAGCAGCTTTTCCAATGACAACTGCAGGAGCTGACCGTGCGTTCCGCCGGCGGCCTGTTTGAGTCGATAAGCACTTCCAAGCGCGGGAGCGGGCACACCGGTGACGTTGACGTTGCCGCCGGTGCCCAAATTATTGAACCCGCCCGAGATGTCGAACGCGTCGACCAGGTTCCATGTCTGGCCCGCGGTCGGCGTCACGCCGTTGAACACGACCGAAAGTCCGCCGCCGACGATCGCGCCGCTGGCTGCTTTTATCGGCGAATGCGTCGTGGCACTCGTGATTTCGGCCGTGTAACTGTTCGACGACTGCATGATCACGCTGCCGGTGACGTTAAAATTGACGTTCGGACCAGTGATCCGCAGGTTGCGGCCCAGCGTCGCGGCGCCCGTGTTAATGGTAGCGCTGCCGCTGAGGTTGATCGCGCTGGGGCCGCTCCCCGTCGTCAGGCTCTCGCCGCCGGAAAGCAGGTTTACAGCCGTCAAGGAACTCGTGCCGGACATGTTCAAGTATCCGCGGCCCGCCTGTCCGACCGTGACCACTCCTGTCGCGCCGCTGAGATTCCCCACGTTGGACAGGGAGCCTGTGGCACTGATATTGAGCGTGCCAGTTGTTCCGGCCTGCTGTCCGAGCGTGGCCCCACCCGCAACGGTGGCTACCGGAGCGGTGATTCCCGCGATCCCGTCGACGACACCGGTGCCGTCGGTCGTGCCGATCACGCCGACTTCATTAAATGGATTCGCCTGGGGAATGCCGCCGAGGCTCCAGTTGGCGTTCGTGTTCCAGGTGCTATTCGCCTTATTGAAAAATGTGTCAATCGCGCGCGCCTGCTGGACACGGCCAAATGGGGTCACGACCGCGAAAACGACAGCCAATGTAATTGAGAGTCTGGCGAACTTCATGATGTAGATCCCGCCTTACGATGCTCCCCGAACGATCAAATCACTTGCAACCTGGCTGCCGCCAACGCTCCTGCTCAGCAAACCAGTTGTGCGCCGCTAAGGATAGCTCCGACATGAGCGGCACCGTGATGTCGCTCGGCACGGGACGAGGGCGAACTCCGAT
>JBIOWO010000213.1:0-14124 GCA_044868555.1 Lacipirellulaceae bacterium
GCAAATAAGAAGGGAAATCGCAAAGTACCGTCGATCCTGGCCAACATCGATTGTGAAGCACGCTTCGTAGGGAAACTCACTCAGTCGCCATGGCGTCGCGCACATTTGATCGAGAGTGTCGAGGACCGACAGATCAATGACGCTCTGCCAGTTGCGTTTCGCCGTACGATGCTGTTCGTCGGATTGAGGATGCCGTACCTTCAAAAAGCATCGTTCGACCGTGCCCCGGGTAAGTCGCTTAATATTCCAGCCCGCCAGTCCATGGGATAGCAGGCAATACGTGGCCGGGTCGCCACGAGTTGCGTCAAAAACGATGACGGCTGTGCCAGTTCGGCTGCCCTTCAACCGATCAATGATCTCGTCAGACCCGTCGGCCCGAATCTCCTGGACTCGGAATGTGAGGCCCGTAAAGCTTGCGATGCAATCGACGTAGTCTTGCACGAAAGCGGACTGAAGTTCATCTGACCAACCGGTCTTCACCGTCGGCGTTACGATATTAATCGCACGATCAACCGCTTGATTGAAGTGATAGACGCCGCCGTCCCGCAGAGCATCCATGCGACCTCGAAAATACCGTTGATACTCTTTCACGGTCGAGCTCTTCGGTGGGGCGACAACGCGGCCTCTGCCAAAAACAAGATTGGGGCACGGAAGCAATTCGTGCTCGGACGCTGTGGGCCGCCAGAGGCGACGGTCAGCCGTACAGCCAGTAGAATCGAAGGCCCGCTTGTCGGAATCTCGCCAAATGTTAATCGCCTTTGTCAATCGATGCCCCGGCGCGCTCGTCGTCGTGCGCAGTAGCGCATAGGGCATTTGCCGTGGGTCGAGATGGATGCGCAGTCGAAGTAGTTTCGCCGGAACGGGCACTTCGTGAGGTAAGCCGCGAAATGAGACGTAGGCGACCGAGTCATTCTCGTTGAGATTAATTTTGGGATGTCGCGAGCGACAATACGCAAGGAGCGACGCTTGGCCCATGATGGGCCCAGTCGAACCACAGGTAACGCCGTGCGCGAATCGTTCAAAATAACAAATGTTAACCTCGTTCCGGCCGGTCTCATACAGTAATGTACCTTTGCGACCGTCACGCTTTGCGCGCAAATTGTCGAAGCGTTGCTGAAGAGTGGACTGCCGGCCATTTGTCAGTGAAGGATCGAAAAAGTCTGCCACCGTCATTTCGCTTCGGTACAGAAACCCTGTGTGAATTGCCACTCCAATCCCTCGATCGCCCATAGGAACGGTGGCAAATGAGACCTTAGAGATGGCTTCGATGCCATCCACGGTATCTTCGGGTGAATTCAGATACCAGAACCGCGCCGATTCCATGAGTCGCCAATACGCCGGATCGCGCTCAAACCCTATGACCAGGGATTTCTCAACGAGGTCGGCAATGACGTTCTGATCGATCTCCCTTCCGAACGACAAGCGGACAGTCTTGCCCGTGTCCGTTAAGTCGGCTTGCCAGGGTTTGTGATGAATCGATTTGTTCGGCATCGCAGCGGCGGCGATAACGAGTATCTCGCGTGCTTCGAACGTTGAGGGGACGGCAATGACTCCATCTCGCCGGCGTAGGATGCTGCACACCGTTGCGAGCAGATCGTCGCACCACACCGCGGAGCGGACTTCAACTCGACGGCAAGTGACTAGGCCGTCGGCACCGCCGGTGACAAGGCGAATATTAGTTTCGAGCTCAGCCCCGAGCGATTGGCTGGGCACAGCGCCTGATACTTGCACTGACGACATACATTTTCGATTTCGCATGGCGGAAAAGCCTCCTCATTACCAGCCTCGCCGTATTTAGCCAGATCCCTCATCAATTCAACGTCTTGAATGATCCGAGCCTTCCCGCGACGCAGGAGCGTCTCGGTTAGCGAGCACTCATCCTCGATGATTGGATCCCCGAGGAATACTCGCCGGACTCGCACACTGGTCGGGTCGACGCCAAACTCCTTTGCCGCCCACCAGCCGTATGTTACCAGTTGAAGGCTATCATGGCTTCCTGTACTGCTGCCGATCTTCCAATCGACGACTTGGACTCCACGCTGGTCGCGCCCAGCAAAGTCCACTTGTCCTTCAAGGCGAAAATCATCGACCCTTTCCAAGGAGACGCGATCCTCGATACGGTGGTCGCCGGCCAGCAGCGTTCGGCAAAGCTCAACGATCTCCGGCGTCTCAAAAAAATTAGTAATAGCTCGCAACAGTTTTTCACGAGCTTGGCCGGCTCGTTCGTTCGCGGCCGGGTCATCGTAGAAAAACTCTAAAAGCATTGGGGGTGGATACTGTTGCGCAGCGAGCGACGCGTTCGAAATGGGATCACGCGAATAAGTAACTGCTTCGTCGAATCGCGACCGGGCCTTGTCAAGAAACCAGTCGACGGACCAATCCGACCGTTTTTTTAAGTGGAGAGTGATCAGCTTGTGAAGGATGTCGCCCGCGAGAAGAAAGCAGCCCGAAAGTCGCTTGAGCTGACGAGCCTGGTCGATTCGTTCGGACGACAGTGGCTGAGTGACGGGCCCTGAGTCGTCGAAAAGCGACTTTTGGAAGTTACCGGCAGGCGGCTGAGGCGGCTTCAGGCTTGCTGCATAATATTCGTAGAAGTACCGCCGTGCGCAGGTTTCCAATAAATCACGTTTCGAATGGGAGTGTGATTGCCTCACGGGGGCGACTCCTCTTCCATGGTTGAACGCAGCTCATGTAATGAGCCTATCATTCGCTCCCATTCATCGGCGGACAGACTGAGGTTCGAAGCCTTCTGAAGAAACCGCTGAGCCCCAGGATCGCCTGACATTGATGCATTGACATCTGACGGCATTTTCTTGGCAACTGCCAGCAGTTCCTCGGATGGGCAACGAAGGACTTCCGCAAAGCGGATCACCGTGTCTGCAGCCGGGGCCGGCAATCGCCCGTTCTCCAACTTACTGACGTACGAATAATCAACACCGGCATCTTGGGCGAGCTTGCGTTGGCTAAGGCCGGCAGCCCGTCGCTTTTCTCTCAAAAAAACACCGAAAGCACTCATAGTATTGATACACTACTCAACGTTGAGTGGTTTGTCAACTCCACACAACTTAATTTTGCAAAAATGGGAGTGCCCAGGTCATAAACTATGGAAATACGGTTAGTTATGTCGCCTCGTTGCTCCGTTGACGCCCCAACCATCCTAAGGGCCCGGCCGTGATCGTGGTCAGGCAGCGATGAGACCGGCGCCCTTTTCCAGTCGGCGGATACGTTTCTCGTGATCGCGTCTGCCATCCTTCAACACCTCAACCTCGTCGCTGCGGGCACCGATCAAATCGTGACGCAAGTCTTCGACCACAACGTCGAAGTGTCGCGTCACTTCATCTTTGAATTCCTCGACCTTGGCCAAAAAGTGGTCGAATCTGTGCTCTAGGCCGTCAAACCTATGCTCAAGGGTTCCAACCTTCTGCGAAATGTCCTCAATCTTGTGCTCCACGCCGTGCATCCGCTGATCGACCCGGCCGACGATCGTGACCAGTTGAGCAATGTCGGCTTTGGTGAGTGGTTCATCCTGCGTTGCCATAACGAGAGTAAGGCTATCACCGCTGCCGCAGCCTCAGCAAGAAATGATGACGGATATTTTGCGGCCGTCAGCGCCCCTCGGTGGCCGCGTCGTGCACAAAGACCGTGTAGAACCCGTCTGGGTCAAGCCACACTTCGACGGGGCTTACGAGGTTGTCGCATGCATCGGTTTCGACGGCCGCCCGAAACACGGCGTCGGCGGTGAGGCGGTCCGGCGCCACTCCAAAGACGTGGCGGGCAAGGTCGCGCCACGTCTTTTGCTCGATCGACACGATCGCCTGGTACAAACTGATCGGCCGCTCGCTCGGCCCAATGGTTTCAGGGTCATCGTGACAAAGGAAGTCGCTGCTGAAGGTAAGTGCGTGCGTCAAGGCAGTCGAAGGAGTACAGATCGCAGTCGATTATTCTTCGTCGTCCGCATGCTTCTCATAGCTTTCCACGTAGGCCAGCGTCAACGCCTGTTGCACGGCGAGAATCTCGCGGGCACTGAGGTTAATCGACTGATCCTGCCACTTGCCGTCCTTGTCTTTCCACGATTTTTGCAATACGAAATTCCTCGCGCTAAAGGTGGTACCGTCCGCTGCGCTCACGGCGCGCTCGAAGACGGCGACAGAGATATTGCCCAGCTGTCGTTTGACAACGGGCTTATTCGAATGAGCGGCGGGCTTCGCCGCAATGGCTGCAGTGCTCATAAAATGTTGGGAGAAAATAAAAGGGAGCGATTCTTGCCCCTCACCCGTTCGCTGTCAATTGTTTGTATTGGACTTTATATCGACGGGCGGTTTTGCCCTTGCCGGAGCCCTAAATCGAGTGCCGGCGCCTGCAATCGTCGCACCGGCTGGCCCACGAACCGATCGCAGCCGAAAACCGAACTCCTTAAGAGAAAATGAGTTGGCGGATTACTCCTCGTCGTTGGAGCTTCCCACGAACGCCGCCTGGAGGGTCTCGATCATCACGTCGAAATGCTGCTTGATGTCCTGATGGAAAACGTGCACGTCGTGGCGGAGCTCGGTGATGTGGGTCTTGAGTTCGTCGCAAGCCGACGCCAGGTCGGCTTTGGTGACTGGTTCGTCGTGTTGCGGCATGGTTCAAGGTTAGCAGGAGCACTACGATCCAGGCAACAGATTCCACCGGAATCCTCGTCGCGATCGTCGCACCGGCCGGCCGGCAGGCACGGCCGCGATCGCTCAATCGTCGTCGACCGGGCAAATACCATCCCCGCATTCCGGGCAGCCGCGTTGCGCGAGCTGTTCATAGAACGCGGTCTCGACGGCCGCTTCGCGCTCCAGTTCCGCCAGCGGCACCGGTTCATCGTCAAACGCAGCGTCGTCGGGCATCACGAAGCTGAGGATCGAATAGACGCGATATTGCGTCTCGTCGCTGATGCGCCCCAGTCCCCTCTCCCAAAGCGTCTGACGCACATGGATCATGGCCTGCTCGTGCCGATCCCGGATGATTGGCCAGTCGCGAATGATTTCCGCCTGGCGGATCATCGCCGCCTCATGCTGCGCCTGCAGGGCCTGTGAGAGTGTGTGCGGCGACATCGCTCAGGGTTTATCAATCACTATGAGGCGGGTCTTTACACTGGTTTGCCGAAAGGCGTCCACTCCCTGAAACGCATCCTCGGGAAGTTGCTCGACGTCGGCCTCGCGCTCGTCAAGCCACTCGCGGAACGCGACGCTCTTTTGGTCGCTGCGGAAAAACGGCCCCTCGCAGACGACTGAGACGAGACGTCCGCCGCGGGCGAGAAGTCCGTAGGCGTGGCGGACGTGGTCGATATCGCACCCGGATTCAAACGGCGGATTCATTACGATGCGGTCATAGGCACCCTGATGCTCCAAAAAATCCCCGTACTGGACGATCTCGCCGTAACCCTTGGCGGTCAGCACGCCCTGCAGCGTCAGGTTTTGCTCCAGGCCGACGAGGTCTGCGTCGGGGTGCTCACGACGGATCGCGTCGAGGATGTCCCCTTTCCCACAACTCGGCTCCAGGATCCGGTGCGTCTCGTCGATGCCGGCGAGGTCGAGCATCTCGTCGATCACCGGCCGCGGCGTCGGGAAGAAGCCGGGCAGGTCTTTGCCGCGGAGCTCGTCCTCGGCTCTGGTCACGGGATCGTCGCCGGCCGCATGGGCCAAATGGGGCACAAGCTCGCGCAACGCCGCCCGCAGTTCATGCCCGTCATCCATATGGGCGCTACGGAGACGCTTGTAGCTGTCCAGGCAATGGTCAAACCACCAGACCCGGCAGCCGGCGGCCCTGGCCCGGGCCAGAAAGTCTTCCAGCAGCTCGACCTGGTAGTCATTGACGAACTCCACGAAGTCTTGGTCCTTGGGCGCGCTTGCGACCAGCTTTTGCAGCTTGGCGGTCGCCTGCTTCACGCCGGGCGTGTTGCCGAGTTGGGCGAAGGCACTCGTTAAATGCCCGCGGTACAGATATGGTTTGGGGAAGCGTGCGAAGCGGGCGTCAACTGTGGACAGCGGCTCGGACTCCAACTCGTCTTGGCGCTGCGCGTAGCCGTGCGTTCGCCGGTCACTCCCCTCTTGTTTGAGGCGCCCTCGGATTCTGTCCCGGCGCGCCTGTCGGAGAATTGTTTCAAGCGTTCGAACCTGGGTGGCGTTCCAGAGTCCGTCGAGGTAGGTCGCCTCGCCCGTCGCCAAAGCGACGGCGATGGACCGAAGCGTCTTGGCGTCGGCCTGATGGGCAAAGGCCTGGGCCCGAGTGGACGCGGCCATGTCGGCGCGACGGACGGTATTTTTCAGCTTTCCGTCGTCGGCCGCGAGGATTTGCGCGGCCTTCTCGTCGAGTGAATCCGCGACGGCCGTGAGCCGCTCGCTGGCACTATCCATTTTCCGAAGCTTGCGGGCCAGCAGTTCCTCGGAACGATCGACGTCGCGCTCGGCCAGGCCTGCAAATTTTTCGGCCGACTCTTTGCTGCGAAATTGGAAGCCCGCGCTCTCTTTCTTGAAACTGCTCCACCAGCCGCCCAGCTGACTGGCTTTGACCTTGAGTTCCTGAAACGTTGCCCGCTCAACGCGGCTGGTGAGCTGGACAATCCACAGGGGCACATGTTCGCGGTCGTGGAAGCCCTCGATGATCCGAAGCTCCAGGCCCTCGATCTCAGCGGATTGGAATTGCTCGACGCTGTCGTTCTGCTTCTGCTGGCGGGCCTGTCGGGTGATGTCGGCGTTGAGCCGGTCCCACGTAGCGAGCTGCTCGTCGCTGAGGGCTTCCACGCCCCTGCGGCTGACAAACTGCGAATACTCCTGGTACGTCTCCGGGTTGGTGAGGGCCTTCTCCCGAGCGTCGCTTTGGCGGCGCTTGGCCGCTCGTTGCTGGGCGATCGATTCATCGGTCATCGCGAGGACGATCCGCTCGACGGCCTCGTCGTAGGTTTCCTGCATCGGCTGGTACACGATCGCCTGGTCCAATGTGAACGCGGCCAGGTGGCTGCGGTAGAGCGAGACGGCATTCTGCTGTTTTGTGTTGCGGCGGGCGTCGCCGATCCCCTGCTGCATGGCCATGAGCCGCAACTGGTGGGCGGATTTTGATTTCACAAGCTGGCCAATGAAACACTGCTTGCCGGCCTGCATGCGGCGGAACTCCGCGTGAATCGCGGCCGCGTTCAGCTGTCCGTCCGCGAAGTCGTGACGAAACGTAATCCAGTCGTCGAGCGTATAAGGCCGCTGCTGGTGCAGGGAGGTGTCCACCGCTACTGCCTGGGGCGCCTGAGAGCGTACCACCCCGGCCACGCCGGCCGCCCGCGGCTCCGCCTCTTTCTGAGAAGTTCTCTCGGCGGCTTCCGCGACTCCGTTCGCGGTGCTGGCCGCCGCGCCATCATCCGTCACCGGTCCATCGTTCCAAAGCGAACGCTGCTCGGTCGCTGGGGCGATGATCGGCGGCAGATCGTGGTCGAGGTCTTCGTACCGGTGCGTGTCCGCGAGGGAGTCCATGCCTGCCGAGTCCTCGGACCCCCGCAAGCGGACCGCATCAGCGGTGCGTACATCCTCACGCACGTCCTCCGGTAACTGGCCGTCGTCAGCACCATCGGAAGGGCTCGTTGGCAGCACAGGCGGCGTCTCAACGACTGCCGCCTGCTCCTCGTTCCATTCGTCAAACGGGTTGTAGCCGGCAAACGGCCGGTAGCGGCCGAGCGGCAGGCCTTGCGGCGGCTCGACGCTCCAAATGTCGGGCGAGTCCGGGCTGAGAGCCTCATTGATCACGTCGCGGATCTCGTCGATGGCGTGCCAGACGATCTGCACGTGGTCCCGCAGGCTCTCAATCGCGTCGCGGAGTTCGTGCAAGTCTTCAGGGGCGGGGAATTCAGCATTGCCGGCGGAGGGAGAACTGGTAGTCATGCTCACTGCCGGATTACTGGCCCTCGGCCCCGTCGGGAAACCTCAAAATGCCGTTCCATCGCGTGAAAAGCAGCCGCACGGCGTCTCGGTACGTGCTGCCTGGTGGGAGGAACAACAGCTCCGCGTAGCGGCTCGGCAGCACGTCGCTGCAATCGTGGAAGGCGTCCAACAGGGCGGCCTCGTTGTCGACCGCACGGAAGTCACTCAGGTAGCGATGAAACGCCTCCTTGTCGGGGCCGGTGGAGATGTGGCGAAACGCGATCAAAGGGACGGATAGTAAATGCCCCCGGACAGGTGTCAACGATTTTCTGCGGTTGCTCGCGATTGATCGGAACTACCTCCGCAAAATGTTGACGGCTGACTTCCTGCATGACATGGTCTCGCCGCGTCTTGGCCTATGTCCTTTGGAAACCATCGCGGGAGATACCATGTGTGAATCCAAGCAAATCGTACGACGCGCGCCCAACGCGCAGCGCATATCGACAGCGTCGGTCGACGGAGCCGTACCAACAGACGGGCAGCCGACCTACAGCGTTTCGACCTGGGACCACGAAACCGAGAGCTGGGACGTCCGGGCGCTGCGAGCAACGAAGTGGGACCTTCGGCGTTGGCTACGGACGCTGTACACCGAAAGCTGGGATCACGTGTCGATCTTGATCCAGCGAAACGAGTAGGAGTCGCGCGGCGGCTCCGCCAAAGCCATCAGCAGCAATCCCTGGCGGTTGCTGCTTTTTTTCCCCGGTTCCGATAGATAGTTTGACTCTTACCATTGTGCCACTCGCCTCCGAGCGAAGTTGCGACTATGATCGTCAGTCCAGTTCTATACTTCTGCGATCAGAGAGAGGCACCCATGACGACCCTTGCAATTGCATTGAAAGATGAAATCCGTCGATTAGCTCGCAAAGAGATTAAAGCGCATACGGGTCCCACGGCGCAGGCGGTTGCGCAGTACCGTCGCGAGATTGCCAAGCTCAAACGCCAGTCCCGTGACCACGAGCGGAAGATCGCCTTCCTGGAGGCGCAGGAACGCAAGCGCCTGGAGAAGCCCGAGCTCTCCAATGGCGCCGACGATGGTGCCCGGTTCTCCTCTCGATCCGTCCAAGCCCAACGGAGACGAACCGGGTTGTCCGCGGCCGACTATGCGAAGCTTGTCGGTGTCTCCAGTTTAACGGTCTACAATTGGGAGCACGGGAAATCTCGACCACGGAAAGAGCAGCTGGCGTCCTTGGTTGCGCTACGGGGCATCGGAAAGCGGCAAGCACAGGCGAAGCTGGAGCTCTTGCAAGCTGCCGATCAAAAGGCATCACGTAAGACCGGACCGGCGCGGCGCATGCGCAAGTGATGGTACGGATGCAGGGGCGGGCACGCGAGCGTAGCGTTGCGACGACACGCGGACGAGTTGCTGCGCGTCAGCATGGCGGCCAGTGACGCCAACCGGCGGTGACGTACGAATGGTAAACGGCCGCGTCGGCTCGCCGTCAACGAGCATCCGCACGACGGCGTGGTATTTCGGCAGCGCAATTAAGTCCTCCGGCGTGACATCGCCGCCTAGTTCTTGGGCGAGCTGCTCGGCGTCGCGGCGGCCGACCTGCATCACACAGAGCGAACCGACGTTGCCGAACACGGTTGAGGCAAGTTCCGGCGACATTTGGTCGAGAAGCTGCGTGGCGAGGCACAAGCTGAGGCCATACTTTCTGGCTTGTGACAAGATTATTTGGAGCGACTGTGTTCCCGCGTACGTCTGAAACTCATCCGCATAGAGATAGAACGGTCGGCGCTCTACCTCCGGAATGTCCGCCCGGCTCTTGGCTGCCTGCTCAATGGCGGTCACGAGTAAGGCGCCAAGCAAGGCCGCCGAGTCTTCTCCCAGCCGGCCGTGGCTCAAGTTCACGAGGAGTATCTGGCCCGTGTCCATCACGCGCCGTAGGTCGAGGGAATTCCTTGGCGATTCAAACACGCGGCGGATCAAAGGCGACGTGAGGAACTGGCCGACCTTGTTCTGGATCGGCGCAATGGCTTCGACGCGGTAGCGGTCGTGCCAGCCGGCGAACTCGTTTTGCCAAAACGATCGAATCAGCGGATCAGAGACACCGTTCACGACCTGGCGGCGAAATGCCTCCTCGGCCAGCATCCGTGGTATATCGAGCAATGTCGTTTGCGGTTGTTCAACGAGTGCCAGCAGGACGTTACGCAGCACGTAGAGCAAGCGCGGCGCATTGGTCTCGTCAATCGCAAACACTTTCTTCATGGCTGAAAGCACCGCGGCCGCGACCAGCGGCCGCTGCTCCGGCCGGTCGCACGCCAACGGATTAAACGCAATCGGGTGTGCGGCCGGATCAAAGAGAATCACGTCGTTGGTGCGCCGCCGCGGAATGCGGCGGAGAACATCGGCCACCAGATCGCCATGCGGCTCAATGAGACAGACTGCTCTCCCCTGTCGGATGTCGTCGGTCACCAGATTTAACAGCAGCGTCGATTTTCCAACTCCGGTCTTCCCGGTCAGGAAAAAATGTCGCAGCCGGTCGTCGGACCGAATTGCGACGGGCTCTTTCCGACGACGAAAGTCGGTCGTGCCGATCACGACCGTACCGGGTTCATCGGCGGACGGCAGGACCGCCGGCGGCTCAAACGCGCGACTGCCCACCTGCTGTATGCGTTCGGCGCGGACGGTCGCCGTGGCCGGATGAAATAGGATCGCCAATTCATCAACGGAAAACAGCGACCCGCGGCGGTTTCGCCCGGCGGCGACAATACGAAACGATGCTTTGCTATTGAGCGTGTAGGGGGCGAACGCGGCTGCGATTTGCTGAAGCTGCCGTCGGGCCGTGGAAGCTTTCGGCGCAGCGGCGGTCAGTTTGATTCTGGCCGTGAAGAGTGGTTGGGATTGCTTGGCGTACGCCGCCTTGCCGTCCGGGACGGGTAGTGCGCTCTGCCGTCGGTACAGCGTCCACGCCATGAAATGAGCCAGCATACGTTGCAAGCGGTACGGTGAGGTGACCGCGTGCAAGTACCACCGGCCTCGCTGATGCTGTTGACAAAGAGCAGACGTGTAGTAGCGGTCAAGAATGCGGCGAGCCGCTACTCGCCGGCCTTTGGCTGCCGGCGTAATCTCAATAACGACGTGCGACCACGTGGTCGCTGCGGCGCCCGCGGCCAGGACACCGAGCACGCCGGCGAGCGGATCGGTCAGCTCGCGACTGAGTCGATCCTCGAACGCGTCGCACGTGTCGATGGGCATGACATCGGCCGCGAGCGTAAGTTCGGCTTTGTCGATGACGTTCCCGTGCGCTGGTCGGATCGCAGTGTCCTCTAACCGCTCGATTGCCAGCTCAGGGTACGCGGCCGCGAGTTGCTTTTCGAGGTCTTTGGCCAGCGCGCCTGGGGCGCGGCAGTAGAGGCCGACGGTTTCAGTGTGCCGCCCGTATTCAAGCGTAATGCGGCGGCCGCGGCAGGTGGCATGAAGCGCCGCCAGCACCTGGGCCATGTAGCGTGGCCCGCGGTCGTGCTCTGCCGGCGTCGAGAGTGCCAACAACACAGGAAAGAAACTGTAGCACAGTTAAGTTAGCCATGATAAGCTCGCCGCAATGCAAGGCGCGATGGGTAAAGCGGGGCCAAAGCTAGGCTTGATGTCGATTTGGCTCGCGTACATTGTTCTGCTCAGTTTGACGTTCCCATCCAACGGAACCGAAGCCGTTAAATCCGAACACCTGTTAATCTCGTTTTTGCATCTCTTTACTCCTATCTTCGCAACGATCACTTGGTTGAATCTCGATCGTTCGTCGTATCGGAGTCATCCGCGTCGTGTGCTGAGTGGAATCTACGTTGGCCTTGTTCTGACGAATGTACTCGGAATGGTCGGGTACAGTTACGCGATGGCGTCAGCCGGGCATTATTTCCCCGGTGCACTCGAACTTGTTCCTCTAATGTGGGGCACAATTATATTTTGGGTTTACGGGTTAATTTGTATCAAAAGTTGTGCGAGGCCGCATAATCCATAGGCAAAGCGTGCAGAGAATCAATAAGTGTAAACTGCAATCCGGTTCCGGAATGGCGAATAACGTCGTACGCATTCATCCATAGCCGGACAAGCTACTTCGCAGCCGGCAACGATGAAAGTATTCAACGTTTTCACTAGGTCGAACGGATCAGGTCATGCGCTGAACTGAACGACGAAGGTGGCATTGGTCTGATGCCAATATCGGATCCGATCGCTTTGACAAGCATAACTGAGCCTACTACCATGCCCGCGACATATGCGTCTAATCACAACGCGACATCAAGTTACTCGTCACATAACCTCCGCGCTTGTCCAAGTGCTGCCGCTGTCTCTCGGTCACTTATTGAGGTGGTCAGAAATAGGATTCCTATCGAGTGTACTACTTTACGATGTCTGTTTGTTTGCACTGCTCTTTGTGGTCATCCTGCGCATGACGCGACTCGGAATGGCACAGGATATCCCGTTGTCTCTGATGATTTGGTCGGTACCCGCTGCCGTAATGGTGAATGCAGCGGCGTTTGAAGTCGGTTTCCGTGGGATCAACAACAGCGTCACCAATCCGATCGCAGAATTCTACCTTTGGACATTTGTATTCTCCTTCTACATCTGGAACTAGATAGAATTCCGCCGAGCATTATTACCAGTGTCCAAGCCGACGGCTCCGGCACCAACACAGCAAAGCCAGGCCTAAAAGACGAGATTCTTACAGCCGACGTCAGCTCGCTTGCCGTGTCGAGCCGAAATGCGATTGTGTGGTATCCAATCAGGTCAGCGGGCAACCCTATCTCATAATTTGCCGTGCCAATGCCGAACAGCTGTTCGCTAAATGAGAGGAGCAGTTGATCGTCGACATACACGCCCAAGAAACCAGTTGCTCCTGCTCCGCTTTTGAAGTCGACGTCAAACGAAAAAAAGCTGACCGGCTCCGTAAATTCGACTATGGTCACGAACCACACCGGCGAACCGGTGGTCAGTGTAATTGCATTCCCATCCGCATGCACGTCACCTGTATCACTCGTCATTCCCAGCACGTCACTGAATGCGATCTCGTCACCTAGACGAACCATTGCATTCTTGCTTTGTTCGCAGCCCCCGCCGCCTCCGAGCACACACAGACTCCCATGAGGGTGACTTGACTTTGGATCCCATGTCGCTGAGACCACCTGCGACTCGCGGCTCAACCCAAACCCGTAGTCGAGTGATTCTGGCAAAGCGGGCAACCCCTGCCTGGTCGCTTCGGCAGTGTCCAGGTAGAACTCGATGGGAAAACCATGATTCGCAAACCCTGGTCCCAGTGCAGTCACGTTGACGTTGTGGGCCCTCAGCAACAATTCTTGCGTCAGAGGCTCAACCCCGACCGAAAAATATTGTTCGGCCCAGTCCGCGTCCTTCCCATAGTTCGTCAGGTAATATGCGGTTCCATCGTTCGGAACGAATGAATCGAGAAAAGTGAGATGAATCACAGTATCGGGTGATTCTTGGCTGACGACTTGTGTAACATTATGGATGAATGCTGAACCAGCACTGTGCGCGATCAAATGGATATGCATGTATCCCCGACGTGCGATCTCCTGCCCTTCTCGGAAACCCAGGAGCGATGCATTGCCAAGTGCCTCTTTCGCTGCGGCAATACCGGCTTCGAAGGGTTGCCCTAAGTTGATCGCATCAAGGAAATCGAATGTTCCTGTTGTCGCAAGGTCGCGCCAGTCGTATGTAACTCCTTCCCATCCCCCCGTACCCGTTGGAAGGCCAAGCATAGCTTGCCCACGTATTTGATCAAATATTTCCAATGAATAGTCATTCGCCTCTTCTACATTGGTCCAACCATGTGTAACGAGCACAAGATTGTCAGCCCCGGTGTGTGGTGGAAGGCGAGTGTCTCTTTGAGTGCCTGGACCGGGTTCATTGACGGTTGCCCCGACGACAAGCCCTTTGCCCACTAGCGCCCTGCCATTGGCTGGCACGGATACTCCCCATTTCCTACCGAGATAGGCATTAACATCTGCACGCTGCTGCTCGGACAGGTTCCGATCGAAGACTATGAGCTCGCCGATGTCGCCGCGATAGGTACTGTAAGTTGAATGGTTTGCTAGTACTCCCATACCAAGATAGAGCTTCTGCCCGCTAGGATTCCCCAATCCAATTTGCAAGCCATTTGATTGAGACCTACCATCAACCGAAAAAAAGCCCGCATTGGAATCGACGCCGAACATCGCAATGTGCGGCAATCCGTCC
>JBIOWO010000214.1:0-4480 GCA_044868555.1 Lacipirellulaceae bacterium
CCCATCTTTCGCGTCGATCAGATCGTCGCCATGGTGCCCGATCAGCTCGGCATCGAGTTGGCCGACGCATTGGAGCAAAGCGATGAGTTAAAAAAAACCTACAACTCGGATGGCGAAATCCGCGAGCTGATCGACCTGGCGATGAAGATCGAAGGCCTGGCCCGCAACGTCGGCACGCACGCCGCGGCCGTGGTGATCGCCGAAAAGCCCGTCGATCAATACGTGCCGCTGCAACTCGTAAAAGGCAAGACGGAAGTCATCACCCAATGGGCGATGGGCGACGTCGAGCGCGCCGGCCTGTTGAAGATGGACTTTCTCGGCCTCCGCAACCTGACAATCCTGGCTAAGAGCATCGAGCTGATCGAGCGCTCGACAGGTCAACGGCTCGACCCGTACAAGTTCCCGCTTGACGACATCGCCACGTTCGCGCTCTTGTGCCGCGGCGAAACGAAAGGCATTTTCCAATTGGAAAGCGGCGGCATTCGCGACCTGCTGCAGCGGATGAAGCCCGACCACTTTGGCGACATCATCGCCACCAATGCGCTCTACCGGCCCGGCCCGCTCGAAGGCGGCATGGTTGACGATTACATCGAGGTCAAGCACGGTCGCAAGCCGGCCGTGTATCCGCACCCGGTGATGAAGGAAGTGCTGGATACGACGCACGGCGTGATGGTGTTCCAAGAGCAGGTGATGCGGATCTTGAATCTGCTGGGCGGCATTCCGCTGGCCGACGCCTACACCTGCATCAAGGCCATCAGCAAAAAGAAGCTGCCGATCATCGCCAAGTATCGCGAAGAATTCATCGACGGCGCCCAGGAAAAGGGCCTGGAAAAGCGCAAGGCCGACGAGCTGTTCGGCATGATCGAGAAATTCGCCGGCTACGGCTTCAACAAGTCGCACAGCACGGCCTACTCGCTGATCGCCTATCAGACGGCGTACTTGAAGGCGCACTTTCCGGTCGAGTTCATGGCGGCGCTGTTGTCGGGCGACATCCCGGGCCGCAATTTCAAGAGCAAGGATTCGCTGGTCGATCATCTGGAGGACTGCCGGCGGATGGGTGTCGACGTGGTGCCGCCCAACGTGAACTCGTCCGATTCCGATTTCGCCGTGGTCGACGGCCGAATCCTGTTCGGCCTCTGCGCGATCAAGGCCTGCGGCAGCGGCGCGGCCGAAGCGATTGTCGCGGCCCGCAAGACGGGCGGGCCGTTCAAGAGCCTGTTCGATTTCTGCGAGCGGGTCGATCCGCAGGCCTGCAACCGGGCCACGATCGAAGCACTGGTGAAGGCGGGCGCGTTCGATTCGTTCGGTGCCAGGCGGGCCCAACTGATCGCGGTCATCGATCGGGCCATGCAATCGGGCGCGGCGGTGCTGGCCGATCGGCGCTGTGGCCAGCGCGGCCTGTTCGAGGAGGCGGCCGATGACACGGCGAGTGCCGCCGCCGTGGCGCTGCCCTCGATGCCGGAGTTCGACGAACGGCAGCGGTTGGCGATGGAGAAAGAAGTGCTCGGCTTCTACCTGACGAGCCATCCGCTGGCCGAGCACGAGCAATTGCTGCGGACGTATTGCACCCACATGAGCTCGCAACTGGCGAAGCTCGACGCGCGCAGCGAAGTGCTCGTGGGCGGGATGCTGGCGGCGGTGAAATTTTCGCACACCAAGAATCCGCGACAGGGCAGCAGCAACACGAAGTACGCCATGTGGGACCTCGAAGACCTGGATGGCATCGTGCGGTGCATCCTCTGGCCCGAGCAATTTGCCGAGTTCGGCGAGCAGGTGAAGGCCGACGCGATCGTGGCCTTGCGGGCCGTCATCGACCGCCGGCCGGGCAGCGACGACGTGAATCTCATCGTGCAGGAACTGATTCCGCTGGAGGAATTGTCGGTCCGCTTCACGAGTGGCGTGGTGATTCGCGTGCGCGAAGACGTGCACGGCGTGGACGTGCTGCCGGCGCTGCGCGAGATTGTGCGCGGCTATCCGGGTCCGAAGCCGTTGCGATTGCGGCTGGAACTGGCCGACGGCAGTAGCGCCACTCTCGATTGCGCGAAGAGCGGCGTGACGATCGACGCCGAACTGCGGCGGCGCGTGGACGAGCTGTTGGGGCCCGGCAATTTCCGGCTGGTCGGCGCCGCGCCGCGGCCCGCCGTGCCCAACGGCGCCAACCATCGCCGCCGTACGATGGCACGGAGCTGAACTCGGCGTTCCCTTGGCCGGCGTTTCTTTGTCGTTGCGGCGGAATGCGAGGCCACTCCTCGAGTCGCACCGGGCGTTGGAAAAAACTTGACGTTTGTTGAGGGCCGTTTTAGCATGGAAGCCTCGTACGGGGCGGCCCTCTTCGCGGCGTCGGCGGCAGATTGACCACGCACTGCGTTACTATTTTGCAGGATCCCTGGATGAATTCACGATTCAGTAGGGCGGTCGGAAGATCGATATCTCTGTGTCCGCGCTACGCGCGTGGGTCGTTCGCGGTGCTGCTGGCCGCGGTCATCGCGTGTGTCGGATCGGCCCCCAGAACCGCCGCGGGCGCAGTCACACCATCGGGCGACGTGCTGCCGAATCCGCTCACTCCTAATTCCGCGGTGCGCATTGCCAACAATGCCATGGGCTCACTCTTGATTGACGGCGGCAGCACGTTTCAATCCAGCAGCCTAACCATCGGCGACGGCGAACTCGGCTCGGCGACTGTGACCGGCGCTGGCTCGCATTGGACGATCGATAACTCGACCGAGATCGGTTACTTCGGCATCGGGCAGCTGAATATTCGCAGCGGAGGCGCGGTCGACATTGGCAACGGCCAGCTCCGCGTGGGCGTGAATTCTGGTGGTCGGGGAACCGTCGTTGTCGAAAACTCGGGCTCCTTGTTGCAGACCATGAGTCAAGTGATGGTTGGCTCCAACGGCATCGGCATGCTGAGAATCGCCGACCAGGCGCTTGTCAACATTCGCAGCACGGGTACGTCGCTTACCATTGGCTCATCCGGCCGGCTGGAATTTGCTGATGGACTGCTGTTGATGGAAGGCAACATGACCAACAACGGCGTGATCGCCGGCGACGGCGAATTGTTTATTCCGTCGGGAGGTAACCAGCAGAATAACGGTCGCTTCGAGGTCCAGGGCGGCGAGCGGCTGCTCATTAGCGGCAGCACTTCCGGTTCCATCCAGAACAACGGCACCATCGACGCCGACGGCGGAGAGTTCGAGTTCTCGCGGCTCGTCTCGAACGCCAGCTCCGGCGGCACCGTCATCGGACAGATTACGCTGCGCGACGCGTCGGTGCGATTCGCGTTGATCGGCACTTCCGGCGCCGGACTGAACAATTCGAGCGTGTTGGCCGCCTATGGCGGCGTGAACGACATCTACGGCCGGATCACCAACCTGAGCGCCGGTAAGATCTCCGCCACAAACGACAGCTCGCTCATTTTTCACAACAATGTAACGTCCCAGGGCGGCACGATCAGCGTGTTCGACGGCTCGACCGCCGTCTTCCTGCAGGATCTGTCGCTCAGCGGCGCAACGTTGCTCGCCGATCTGGGTGGGGCGCAAGGGTTCGGTCATGTCGAGGTCGTGGGCAACGTCGTGCTCGGCAGCGGCAGCGTTGCCGCCCAACTCTCCAATGGCTTCGTGCCGCAGGTGGGCGACTCGTTTCAGCTCATCTCGGCCGGCGGCACGATCAGCGGACCGCTGATGCTGGGGACGATGCCCGCGCTGCCCACCGGATTGCTGTGGGACCTCGACGTCGAAACGCATCGCGTGCTGCTCAACGTGCTGGCGACGCCGCCGGGCGACTACAACTTCAACGGGGTCGTCGACGCGGCGGACTACGTCGTGTGGCGCAAAAGCGCGGGCCAAATGGGCGCCAGTCTGGCCGCCGACGGCAACCATGACGGCAAGGTGGACGATGCTGACTATGGCGTGTGGAAGGCCAATTTCGGCGTGACCGCCCAAGCCGCCGGCGCGGCGGCGCTTTTGGCGACCGTGCCGGAGCCGGGCGCGGCGATGCTGCTTCTTTTCGGCGCGATCTGTGCGCTCAGCCGCAAGTCGACGACCGGCCGAGGCCGGCGGGAAACCGGCCGGCGCGGGCGGCGGGCGAGAATGCTACAATAGGAGAGTAGCTTGTGCCTTCGCCCAATCAGCGTGGATCGCGATGTCTCAAATTCAACGCATCCTGGTCACCGGCGGGGCCGGTTTTTTGGGCTCTCATCTGTGCGAGCGGCTGGTTGAGCAGGGTCACGACGTGATCTGCCTCGACAATTTCTTCACCAGCCAGAAGACGAACGTCGCGCACCTGCTCGGCCGGCCCAATTTCGACCTCATCCGCCACGACATTACTCAGCCGATCTTCTTGGAGGTCGATGAAATTTACAACCTGGCCTGCCCGGCCGCCCCCGGCCACTATCAGTACAACCCGATCAAGACGATGAAGACGAGCGTCCTGGGGGCAATCAATATGCTCGGCATGGCCAAGCGCTGCCGGGCGAAGATTC
>JBIOWO010000215.1:0-16815 GCA_044868555.1 Lacipirellulaceae bacterium
GTGGGCGCGCGGCTGGCCGATTGGCCAGCGGATGGCCGGGCCGATCGGTAGCCGCTCAGCGCCGTTCGCCACATCGAACAGAGGCCGGATGGCGGATCGACGATTCGATCCGCCATCCGCACCACTGGTTGGGAGGTTACTTCAGGAGGCTTTTCGTTAAAGCGCGAAGTTGGCTCGCAGGCCGAGCACCAGGGCCGTGTCGTTGTTGATCTCCGCCGGCTCGACGACTTGCAAGTCGCCCGTGAGGTGGAACCAGGGCGTGATCGCCGCGTTGTAGTACGTTTCGAAACCGCTCACGTCGTGCAGGTCGAACACTGGGCTCACCAGTTGCTTGAAATCGCTCGTGAGGCTGGTATGAAACCAGGCGACGCCCATCGTGTCGCCCGGCCGGCTCGCATTCATGCCTTGCGCTTGAATGGCGACGTTGGCGGCCCAGTCGATCGGGCTGGGGTTGTTGTCGGCGATGCCCCACATCGAGAGCAGACCGATATTGCGCTGTGGATTGCAGGAGTCGACCCACAATTTCTGGTCGAAAATATAGGAAACGGTCCAGGAGCCGGTTTCCTGACCGGCGACCAGCCCGGAGTCGGGGAGGATGGCCCACGTGAGCGGATCGAGCGACGTGTAGGTGCCGGTTGAGAAGTCGCCTAGCACTGCATTGGAGCCGGGCAAACCACCCCATTCGTGGAACACCCGATAGAAGCCGAGGATTACGGCGCCGTTGTCGAATAAATCGTCGAAGCCGCTGGTGGTGGTCGAGTTGTGCGTGTCGAGGACGGCGACCGACGCCTCGACGCCGCGCTTGTTGACCTTCGTGATGCCAGCGCCCATCACGCTCAGATTCAGAGTGCGGCCGAACGACAGCGGCGCGAACGAGGAGATATTCATAAAGCCGTCGATGCCGCGGCCGGTTTGCGGATAGAGCTGCTCGAACAGGTCGAACAGGTTGTACTTGCCGGCAGAGGCCATCCACTGCTCATTAAGCTGCTGGTTGATAAGGAAGCCTGTGATGGCGGTGACGTCTTCGAGCGGCGACGGATAGAGCATGTTGGCATTGACCGGCGCCAGGCCGACGGCATCGAAGATGACGCTGTCGCCGAAGCGGGTTTCGGCGTGCATGACGGCACTGAGGCCTTCCCACAGGCCCAGCTTCTGGCCGTCGAACGTGAAGAAGTAGTCGAGCTTGCCGCCGTATTCCCAGTTCTGCTCTTGCCCGCCGCTGGCGACGCCTTGATAGAACTGGGTGAGCTCGAAGTCGGCGCCGATGCCGCAGCAGGCCAGGCGGCCGGCCCAATTGTCGCACAGCAGATTGTCAGCGCACCAGCAACTTGAATGTCCGCCGCAACCGCCGCAGCCGCATTCACCGCAGCCGCAGCCGCACTGCCCGTCGCAGCACGGCATGTCGTCCGCGGGCATTGCCAGGCCTGGCGCAACGCTGTCGGGCGATTCGGCCGCCGCCACGTCGCTGGCGAGGACGTAGACACCGTCATCCCGCGGGACGCCAGCCCACTCGCCCGCCAGAGCCGTCGCCGCAGCCAGCGGCAGGCCCAGCGCAACGACGTATCGAACGAAAGAAAACCGGCACCGCCAAGGCGCGTAGAGACGCATCATCGGACACTCCATGTCCCCAGACTCCGTCCAACCGAACGAATTCCCGCCGACGGATCGGATGGTGTGAACCGGCAGGACTTCGCTAACTGGTTCATTTCATCGACGGCGGGCAGGGCGGCCATCGCCAGGGACAAAAAAGATTCCGTCTATGACGGTGGTGCGCAAATTGCCCGAGCGTGGCGGTTCGATGCGGACGAAGCGGCAATCTGCTACAATAGCGGAGCGCCGCTTGAATGTAGCGCAATGCTGGAGGCGGCGCCACGATGCGAAGCAGATCCGATCGTCCATCCCGCAGGAGATTCGACATGTTGACCAATCCGGTGACACGCAGAGATTTTCTCACGACTTCGGCAGCCGGCGCCGCGCTGGCCGCGATGCCGGCGATTTCCCGCGCGTCCACCAATCCCAATGAGCGGCTCCGGCTGGGCTTCATCGGCGTGGGCGGCCGAGCCCAGACGCATCTCGATTCGGCGATCCGCCTGCAAAACACCGGCAACAAGGTCGAAATCGCCACAGTTTGTGACGTGTTCAATCGCTACCGCGACGAGGTCGCCGCGAAGGTGAAAGAAAAAGTCGGTCATGAGCCGACGAAGACGGGCGACTACCGCGACATCGTCAACGACCCCAAGATCGACGCCGTCGTCATCGCGACGCCCGACCATTGGCACGCCAAGCAGACGATCGATGCCCTCAAGGCCGGCAAGCAGGTGTACTGCGAAAAGCCGATGACGCACTCCGTCGACGAAGCGCTCGCGGTCCACAAGGCGTGGAAGGAATCGGGCCGCGTGATGCAGGTCGGCGTTCAGTCGACGTCGCTGCCGGTGTGGAAGGCGATCAACGAGCGGCTCCGTAACGGCGACATCGGCAAGGTGCTGCAATACCAGACGGAGTATTTCCGCAACTCGGACGTGGGCCAATGGCGGTACTACGAATTGACCGAAGATATGACTCCTAAGAACATCGATTGGAACACGTTCCTCGGCCGGGAGTTCGATCTGGCGCCCGATATGCCGTTCGACCGGGCCGTTTTTGGGCAATGGCGCTGTTACTGGCCGTTCGGGTCGGGCATGTTTACCGACCTGTTCGTCCACCGTTCGACGTCGATGCTGCTGGCCACGGGCCTGCGATTCCCGGGCCGGGTAGTGGGCGCGGGCGGCATCTTTCTGGAGTATGACGGCCGCGACGTGCCCGACGTGGCTACCGTCGTCGCCGATTTCCCAGAGGGCGTGCAAGGCACGGTCGCCGCGACGATGTGCTGCGCGAACACGCCCATCAAGCAGCTGATTCGCGGCCACCATGGATCGATCGTGCTGGGCAATGGCGAGGAATTCGCGGGTTACGACATTGTCACCGAGCGGCGCGAAGTGACCCACGATCGGTCGTTGAAAGACACGCGCGTCGAGGTGGGGTCGGTCGAGAATACGTCGCTGGCTCACTTCGAGAATTTCGTGAACGCGGCGCTGGCCGGCGATCCGAACGCCGTGAACTGCTCGCCGGAGCTGGGCGCGGCCGCGATGGTGATCGTCGAGCTCGGCGCCCGTAGCTATCGCGAAGGCAAGGTGTTCCACTTCGACCGCGAAACGATGACCGTGCGCGACGGCGACGGCTCGTGGGCCAAGGGATGGGAACAGATGTCCGACGACCGGGCCAAGCCGAAGCACATCGCCGGCTGGCAGGCGGGCGATCGAGGCAGCGCGCTGCTGCCGAAGCCGTATCAGAAGCTCGAAGGACCGTGGATCGACGGCGTCGATCCGGCGAAATCGTGAGCACGGCAGCGGGATTGACATGCTTGACCAACTCGAGCGGCAATCGAATGGAGACAAGACGACAGTTTCTCAAGTATGCGGCCGCGCTGTCGGGTGCCGCCGGTCTGTCGGGCACGTTGGTCGGTTCGATCCAGAGGGCACTGGCCATCGAGCCAGACCCTGGTAGCAGCTTTCTGGATGCCGAGCACATTGTCATCCTGATGCAGGAGAACCGCTCGTTCGATCACAGCTATGGATCGCTGCGGGGAGTGCGCGGCTTTAACGATCCCCGCGCGATCATGCTGCCGGACGGCAACCCGGTCTGGGTGCAGACCAACGCAGCCGGCGAGAGTTATGTGCCGTTTCGCCTCAAATTGAAGGACTCGAGCGCCACGTGGATGGGATGCCTGCCTCACGACTGGACGGATCAAACGGACGCCAGGAACGAGGGTCGCTACGACCGCTGGCTGCAGGTGAAAGAATCGGGCGAAGAGCGCTACGCCAAAATGCCGCTAACGCTCGGGTATTACAACCGCGAGGACATTCCGTTTTACTATGAGTTGGCCGACGCGTTCACGATTTGCGATCAACACTTCTGTTCGAGCCTGACGGGCACCACGCCCAACCGGCTGCATCTGTGGACCGGCACGATTCGGGCCGAGCAGCGTGCCGATTCGCCGGCCCATCTGCACAACTCGGACGCGGTCTACGAGTCGGAAGTCGGCTGGACGACGTTTCCGGAGCGGCTGGAAGATCACGGCGTCTCGTGGAAGATCTACCAGAACGAGATCTGGGTGGGCGTCGGTCTCGATGAGGAGGCGGAACCCTGGCTGACAAACTTCGGCGATAACCCGATCGAATACTTCACGCAATTTCAGGTGCGGTTCGCCGAACCGCGCCGTCGCTTCATGGAAGCATGCGTCCGCTCGCTTCCGGCCGAGATTGACCAGTTGATGCGCAAGGCGGCCGCGGCCGCAGTTACGTCGGCTGCGGAGGCGGCCAAAATTGCCAAGCAGATCACGGATAAGCAGGCACTATTGCGGCAGGCGAAAAGAGAACAAGAGCATTACACGCAAGCGAATTTCGACCGGCTTTCGCCACGCGAAAAAAATCTGCATGCCAAAGCGTTTTGCACCAATGGGGGCGATCCGTTTTATCACCAGGTGACCGAGTTGACGTACCAGGATGGAGACACCGAGCGCCGCGTCAAAGTCCCGAAGGGCGATTTGTTTCATCAATTTCGTCGCGACGTCGAGAGCGGCGAGTTGCCAACCGTGTCGTGGGTCGTGGCGCCGGAGAGATTCTCCGACCATCCCTGCTCGGCCTGGTTTGGCGCCTGGTACATCGCCGAACTTTTGGACATCCTCACGAAAAACCCGGCCGTGTGGAAAAAGACCGTCTTCATTCTCACGTACGACGAAAACGACGGGTATTTCGATCACGTGCCGCCGTTCGTGGCGCCCCATCCGCGCCGTCCGGAAACGGGGCGGGTGTCGGCCGGCATCGATACGGGCCTGGAATATGTCGAGCGGGAGCAAGAGCTGAAGCGGAAGCCGGCCAGCCAGGCGCGCGACAGCTCGATCGGCCTCGGCTACCGCGTGCCGATGATCATCGCCTCGCCGTGGAGCCGGGGCGGCTGCGTGTGCTCCCAGGTTTTTGATCATACCTCGCCGCTCCAGTTCCTGGAGCGGTTTCTGACGCGCAAGACCGGACGCGAGATCAAGGAAACCAACATCAGCCAGTGGCGCCGCACCGTGTGTGGCGACTTGACGAGCGCGTTTCAGACGGCATCGGCGGAAATCCCTTCGCTGCCGTTTCCCGAGCGCGATTCGTTCATTGAGGAAATTCATCGGGCGAGGTATAAGGATTTGCCGGCCGGTTTTCATGCGTTGGCCAAGGAGGAGATCGAACAGATTCGCCGCGATCCGTCGGCGTCGAGCTGGCTGCCCCGCCAGGAGCCGGGAGTGCGGCGTTCCAGCCCATTGCCGTACCAACTGCTTGTCGACGGCGAGTTGAGTCGCGACCGCCGCAGTTTCGAAATTCGATTCGAGGTCGGCAACGAGGTCTTCGGCAATCATTCTGCCGGTTCCCCGTTCGTGGTGTACTCACGGCACGGAAACACTACGGTGCGAACGCGAAACTACGCGGTCACGCCGGGCGATCGTCTCGACGACTCCTGGTCGCTCGACGACTTCGACCAGGGCCGGTACCACCTCGCGGTGTACGGTCCCAACGGTTTCTTTCGCGAGTTTCGCGGCAATGCCGACGATCCGCCGGTTGAAATTCGGCTCGACTACAGTCGAGGATCCGGCCCGAGTCGCCCGCTCAGCGGCAACATCGACATCCAACTCACGAATCGCGACCGGGACCGAGCGTACACAGTCGAAATCGCCGACCTCGCTTACAAGTCGGGAACTCGGCGGAGCACGCTCGCCCCGGGCGCAAGCGAGCGATTGACGCTCGATACGCAGCCGAGCTTTGGCTGGTATGACCTGGGAGTGCGAGTCGACGGGCATGAGCCGTTCGATAAGCGCTGTGCGGGCCGTGTCGAAACCGGCGCGTGGAGCTTCAGCGACCCGGCGATGGGCCGGGCCGTTACTTGAGCGCCTTCTTCGAGTCGCGCGGGGCCGGTTCCAGGAAACGGATCGCCAGGCCGACGAGAATCAGCCCGCCGCCCACGAACGTCCACCAGGCCGGCCGGTCGCCCCACGCCAGGTAGACCCAGAGCGGCACCAGCAGCGGCTCGATCAGTCCGATGCTTGTCGCCTCGTGGCCGGCGATTCGCTTGAGCCCGTGGGCAAACATCACGTATGGCAGCCCCATCTGCAGAATCCCCAGGCCGGCCAGAAATAGCCACTGGATGCCGCTGGGAACGTACGAGCCGCCAATGGCAAACGGCGCCAGGACGATGAGCGTCACCAGATGGTTGAGCGCGGCCAGCCACACGGGGTCGAAATCGCGCAGATGCCGCAATGCGAGGACGACTCCGGCGTAGAAAATGCCCGACACAAGTCCCCATACGACGGCGTCCCAAGCCGCCCCGCGCGATTCGAAGCCCAGAATGACGCCCACGCCCGCCATGGCGAAGGCCACCATCACCCAGTCGCGCCACACGGCCCGCTCGTGAAACACCACGACGCCGACCAGGAGCACCCACACCGGCGCGGTGCATTGCAACCAGATGGCATTGGCGGCCGAGCCTTTGACCAGCGCCGTGAGATAGGTGTAATTCATCGCCGCGAACAGCGCGGTCATCGGCAAAAGTTTCCACGTCCATCGCGGCTGCCGCACCAGCGGCCACAGCACGAGGCAGGCAAACACGGCTCGCCAGAATGCCAATACCGGCCCCGGCCAGCCGTGGAAATACGGCGCCTTCACGAAGAAGCCGCTCGTGCTCCACATCATGGCTGCCGCGAAGACCAACAGCCTCGCCTCGAGCAGCGACGGCCGTTTGCCGGGCTGTTCGTGCTCGTCCTGGGTCAAGGAAACGAGCGGCGGCTCAAACGGGTAAGGCGGAGTTGGTTCGTCCATGGCTCCCAATCAGGACGGAGCGTGCAAGCAAGTCGCGACTTCGGCCAACGCCCGATCTACGTGAGCCAGGTGCGTGCGAAAGCTGAGGATGCAGAACCGGATGTGGAGCTTACCATCGAGACGGGTTGAACTCACATAGACGTTTCTGCGTTTCACAATTCGGCCAATCAGGTTCTTGGTAGCCGAGTCGCCTGCGGAGGCTCGAAATACGACACAGGAGAGCTCGGGCTCGGGGCCCAGCACGATGCCGTCGATTGTTTGCAATCGTTCGTAGGCATATTTCGTCAGCAACAGCTTTTCATCGAGGGCGGCTCGATAGTTTTCCAAACCATTTACCGTAAGAGACAGCCACATGCGGAGGCCGCGAAAATGACGCGTGCCTTCCGGGGAATAATCGGCAGCGGATACACCACCCATCTCGTTCACATCGGCCAGATAATCGGCGGTCGATGCAAAGGAGCCTCTCAGCTTCGCCCCGTCCTTCACGAGCACGGCGCCGCATCCGTACGGGAGAAAAAGACCCTTGTGAGGGTCGAGCACCACGGAATCAGCTTCGTGCAATCCATGCAGCAACTTTTTCCCCTGCCGGGTGAGCAGGAAGAATCCACCGTAAGCGGCATCGACATGCGACCACATCCGTTCCGATCGAGAGACCGTGAGAATTTCCTCGATGGGGTCCACGGCTCCCGAATTGGTGGTTCCCGCCGAGACACACACCATCCAAGGGATCAGACCTGCCGCGCGATCGGCGGCGATCCTTTTTCGTAAATCCTCGACGCTCATGCGAAAACAGTCGTCGGTCGCCACCACAGATTGCTTTGTTCTCTCAAGCCCGAGGATCCGCAACGATTTTTGGACGCAGAGGTGCGTTTCCGTCGTTAGGTAAATGACGCCTCGATGCCAGTCGGCATAATCCCGGCTGTCGCGCGCGGCGGTGAGCGCCGTCAGCGTCGCAAGGGTGCCGCCGCTTTGCAGCGTGCCCCACGCCAAAGCATCGTAACCGACCAGATCGCGCATCCACCGGATGCATTCGTTTTCAATTTCGCCGGCCCCGGGACTGGCCGCATACACACCCGCATAGCGATTGGTCAGCGCCGCAAGAAAATCGCCGATTGCCGCCGTGGGAATTCCCCCGCCCGGGATGTAGCCCAGAAATTTTCCAGAAGCCGCTTGAAAGCCGCTCGATAAGACGAGGCTGTCTAGGAATGCAAGGGCCGAGGAAATCTCTTCGCCGCCTTCCGTGAATCCGCGGCGAACCGCGCCGACGTCTCCGTCATCCATGGCGGGACGCTCCTCCAAACCCGCCAGGTATCGGCCGGCGAACTCGGCGACCTGGCGCATCCATTCGTTGAACACTTCCGCCGACGGGTCAAGCCGCCGTGCCTGAACTTCCAGCGTTTTAAGCTGTTCCAGCGTCGCCTCTGCTTGTGGTCGAAAAGTGGACATGGCGGAAATCCCGGCGTGACTGTGGTTACTGGTCAGAACCACAAGGCAGATTCGATTGCATAGCGGTTCGCCGGTTGACAATCAATGCCTGTTGTGGTTTCTAATTAGGGCATCGTCAGCCCGGTTCAATGGCGAATTCACGGAGATCATCATGAGTACAACGAATCGACTGTTTGCAACAGCGAGAATTGGCACGCTGCGACTGGCTTGGTGCCTGGGGGCCATGTGTCTGGCGATCATTCCGACATCCGTCTACGCGGAGCTTACCCATCGCTACAGCTTTAAGGACGACAACGCCAACGACACGGTCGGCAAGATCCATGGCAAGCTCGAGGGCAACGCCAAGGTCGCCGACGGAGCGCTGGTTCTCGACAACACTTCGAAAACCAGCGATGACGAATCGCTGTCCTATCTGAGCTTTGAGAAGCGAATTCTTCCCGAGAAAGGCAGTGCCACGATCGAGGTTTGGTTCACGTCCAAGACCGAGGGGCCCTATGCCCGTGTTTTTGATTTCGGCGAGCGGGGACAAGGCTACCTGTTCCTGACGATCAGCGACGGCGGCAATGACGTGGCTCGCACGGCATTGACCAATAACGACTTTGGCGAGGAGTCGACCGTCACGACCGATAATGGGAAGGATCGCGGAGTGAACGACGGCAAGCCGCACATGGTGGCCGTGGTGGTCGACGCCGAAGGCGGTAATTTGCGACTGTTCGTCGACGGCAAAGAAATTGAATCGGCCCGGCCACTGAACGAGAACAGCCTGGAGAAGATTACGGGCGCAAATCACTGGCTCGGCCGGTCGCTGTACGATACCGATGTCGGCTTCACCGGTTCCATCGATGAGCTTCGTATTTTTAGCTCGGCCCTGACCGGCGACCAAATCACCGCGCATCACAAAGCTGGTGCGGACAAAGTCGAAGCGCCAAAAGAAGCGAAATAGGTCGCGGCAAAAGGGAACGGGTATCTCTTTCGATGCTCGAACTGTTTGCCGCGTCTCAACCCATGGCGAAAAAGACTTCCGTATTTTTTGCCTAACGATCATCCACGGCGGCCCGGCGTTCGATCGAAATGCCGAGCGAGGCCAGCTTGGCGCGGAGCGTGGTGCGGCTGATGCCGAGCCGCTTAGCCGCCAACGAAAGATTGCCGTCGGTGAACCGCAGCACCTCGGCGATCAGCTCCCGTTCGACCTGGTTGGTGACTTCCGCGTAGATGTTCATCGAACCGGCTTCCAACAGCAGCCGCGTTTGGGGCGTGACCGCGCTGGGGGCCGTCGCGGCGGTGGCCGCTTGCGAGCGGGCCGACTTATTGCGAAGGAAATCGGGCAGAAACGCGGGGGCCAAAACCGGGCCGGTCGCTTGCAGCAAGGCGTGCTTGACGACGCTTTGCAGTTCGCGGATGTTGCCGGGCCACGGATAGTCGCGCAGCAACCGAATGGCTTCCGGCGAGACGTCGGTGATCTTCTTACCCAATTCCCGGCCAAAGCGGCGGAGAAAATGCCGGACCAATAGCTCCATGTCCGCGTCGCGTTCGCGGAGTGGCGGCAGCTTGATCGTGTACACGTTGAGCCGGTAATACAGGTCGCTGCGAAAATCGCCGCTGGCGATCATCTGTTCCAGGTCTCGATTGGTGGCGGCGATCAGTCGCGCGTTCGTGCGGATTGTTTCATTGCCGCCGACGCGCTCGAACGTCTGATCCTGCAGCACGCGCAGAATCTTCGTTTGCATCAGCGGCGTCATGTCGCCGATTTCATCGAGGAACAACGTGCCGTCGTTACACAGCTCGAACTTGCCGATCCGTTTGCGGTCGGCGCCCGTGAACGATCCTTTCTCGTGGCCGAACAGCTCGCTTTCCAGCAACTGCTCAGGAATGGCCGCGCAATTGATCGCCAGGAACCGGCCCTGGGACCGCGGACTGTAGTTGTAGATTGCGCGGGCCACGACTTCCTTGCCGGTGCCGCTCTCGCCGAGGATCAGGACGGTGACGTCCTTGCCGGCCACCCGGCCGATCGAACGGTACACTTCCTGCATCGCCGCGCACTCGCCAACCAACAAATCGGCAGACGAATCGTCGGACTCCTCCGGCGACACCATCCGCGCCGGAACGCGCATCATGCGGCCCGTCTCGATGGCGCTGTCGACCAGTTCGCAAATGGCGTCCAGGTCGAACGGCTTCAACACGTATTCGTACGCGCCGCGGCGCATCGCTTCGATCGCCGTCATCGCCGAGCCGTGGCCGGTCATCAGGATGATCGGCGTCTTGGCGTTGCGCTCGTGCAATTCGCCGAAGGCCTCGAGGCCGGACCGATCGGGCAGGCGAACATCGAGCAGGACAACGTCGGGGTCGGTCTCTGCAAAGCGCGCGACCCCTTCGGCTGCGGAATTGGCAGTAATGATTTCGTAATCCGGTTCGGGGAAGCCCAGCCGAAAGCTTTCCAGAATCAGCGAGTCGTCATCGATAACAAGTATTCGCGCCATGCATATCCGAGTTTCTTCGCAGCGCCACGGCTTACGGCGTCGGGCTGGATTCCGCTCCTGCAGGCACCGCCGCCGGCGCACCGACGCCATCCAGCAATTGACGGAGCGAGCCGAGCAACTGGGCGTCGGTGTACGGTTTTTGGAGGAATATCTCGCCATCTTCGGCGCGGCGATCGCGGCCCAGGCCGCGGAACCCGCTGCTGGCGATGACGCGAACGTCGGGACGGATATCGCGGAGCGCGCGAATCGTGGCGGTGCCGTCCATGCCGGGCATCATCATATCCATGATGACGGCTTGAATGTCGTCGGCATTTTCGCCGTACAGCGACACGGCCTCCGCGCCGCCCACCGCCGTAAGCACGCGATAGCCGTTGAACTCAAGTGTCGCGCGGGCCATGTCCAGCACCATCGTCTCGTCATCCACCAGCAGAATCAGTTCGCCCTGCCCCCGAGGAATGTCGTGCAGCGGAGCGGGCGGGATCACAGCTTGTTCCGAGTAGGTGGCCGGCAGATAGATGCTGAATTCCGTCCCATGGCTCGGCTCGCTGTAGACGTTGATCGCGCCGCCGTGGCTGCGGACGATGCCCAGGCACGTCGCCAGGCCCAGGCCGGTGCCCTGCCCTTGCTCCTTCGTCGTAAAAAACGGATCGAAGACGCGGTCGATAATTTGCCGCGGAATACCGGCGCCCGTATCGGCCACGGTCAGCATGGCATGGGGCCCGACGGCCAGGTCGGGAATCGCGCGGGCCACCGCCTCGTCGACGAACGCATTCTCGGCCGTGATCGTGAGCCGCCCGCCGTCGGGCATGGCATCGCGGGCATTGATGCACAAGTTCAATAACAACTGGCACAGCTCCGTGCTGTCGCCCATCACGGGCCACAGGTCGCTCGACGCGCGGACGCGCACCTCGATCGACTTAGGCAGCGTATGCTCGAGAATGTTCTCCACCTCGCCGATCACTTTCGCCAGTTGCACCGCCTCGTGACGCCGCTCGGCGCCGCCCGCGAACGACAGCAACTGCTTGATCATCTCCGCCCCGCGTTCGGCCGCCGACTGAATCGTGAGCGCGATGCGCTGCAGGCCGGCGGGCGATTGCTCGCGCGTCAAGAGCTTGGCGCCCATCAACACGGGCGTGAGCACGTTGTTCAGGTCGTGCGAGATGCCGCCGGCCAGCGTGCCGATGCTCTCCAGCCGCTGCGATCGCCGCGCATGCAGCTCGGCCCGTTTCCGCTCGGTGACGTCGATATTGATGATCAGTTGCCCCACGGGCTGGCCACGCTCGTCCTGGATCAGCGTGCGTCGCTGTTCGACCAGCACCTCGCGGCCCGATTTGGTGAGTTGGGGCAGCTCATCATCCCAATTTCCTTTTTCACGGGTCACCTGCCGAGCCTCTTCGGGCTCAGGCATCTGCGGCGGCGACATCAGGTCCTTGGCGCGCCGGCCAACCGCCTCGGCCGCGGTCCAGCCGTAGAGTTCTTCCGATCCCCGATTCCAATACATGATGCGATCGTCCATGTCGCGGACCTGAATCGCATCGTTCACCTGGTCGAGAATAGCGGTCTGTTCGCGAATCCTGCGGCGCGACAATTCGCGCTCGCTCACATCGCGAATCATTGCGGTGAGCAGCTGCTGCCCGTTGATCGTCGTCTTCGAGACGGAAGCTTCCAGCGGAAACTCCTGCCCATCGGCGCGCAACCCCACGGTCGGGCCACCATCGCCGATGCGCAAGCTGGAAACCGAGGATCGGCTGAGGTGGTGAAGTTGTTCCTGCAACGTGGTCTGCAGACGGGGAGGCACGAAGCGCTCGATCGATTGGCCGATGACCGACTGCCGCTGACAGCCGAAGATTTCCTCGGCCGCCGGATTCAAGAGCACGATCCGCTGCCGGTCGTCGATCGTGATGATCCCGTCCATCGCCGACTCGATAATGGCCGACAGTCGGGCCTCGCTGGTGGCCAACTGCGATTCGGCTTCGCTGCGACGGCGCCGGTCGGTCCGCACGGCCAGCACGGCCAGGACCAACATCCCCAATGCCAGTACGTGGCCGATGACGATCGACCGGTGGCTGACGGTGGCGCGTCGGTCCGCCTCCGCCTCCCGCGAAAGCAATATTTCGCGCTGGCGGTCCTTGATCGCCTTGAAGGCGTCTGGGATCTCCGTAATCTCCGTCTTCTTGCGATTGCCGAGCACTTTCTCGATGGCCTTCTGGAAGCCTTCGTCGCCGGGAAACTGTTGGCGCAGGGTAAGCGTTTCTTGCAACTCAGATAATCGTCCGCTCGCCAGTTGCTCAAGCGTATCGAGTTGCTTATCTAAGTCGGCGCTTTCCGGCGTGATGCCGCGCAGCTCGACCAGCTTGGCCTTGACCTGTTCGCTGCTTTCGCGAAATTGCTTCAGGTAGGGCTCGTCGCCAGAGATCAGATAGTCGCCATGGCTCGTTTCCGCTCCCTTGAGCGACGAGAGGAGCGACTCGGCCACCTCCCGCGCGCGATATGAGTCGGCGACCAGCTTATCGGTCGAGCGCAACATGGAGGTGTTATGGTAGGTCAACACCCCCAGCGTCACGACGACGATAAACGTCATGGCCAGGGCCAGTGCGAGCCACCATCCGAAAGTCGTCTTGTTCACAACGTCACCCCAGTCGCCCAATTGGCTCGGGCGCGCGGGAGCTCCCCGTTGAAAATCGAGCGTCTCAGCATCCGATCTATTCATTTTATCGTTCCCACCACACTGTACGGAACAGGCTTGGCACAGGAAATGCGATGCTGCCGAAGCATGGGGCGGTCGGTTTCTAGTAAATTTCGCCAGGTGATGGGGCGATTGGGCGAGTCTGGTTCGATGGACACACTTGTCTTAAACGAAACTTTCGGCCGCATATACGAGCAGCTCCAGGGTCGCTGGGTCGGTTGCGATTGGCTGACCGAATTCGGTCCCGGTCGGCTGAATCTCCACTCGATGACGGCCGAACAGACGGCCCTGCTGGGTCGCGCCACGGCCGGTTGGGAATCGTTCCAATGGCGTGAAGCGGCCCGATTTCTGGCCCAAGTCGAAGCAGATGCCAAAGCGGCCCGGCGAGCCGCCGAGCTGGCCCGCGACCACGCGATCGCCGGCCAATTCCAACTTGCTCTCGAACATGCCCACCGGGCCAGCGAACTCGAACGGCGGTATCACGCAAGTCCCGCCTGGGAGCCGCTGGAAGCGGCGATCCGGCAGAGAATGGTCGACGACAGCCGTTGACGCGCGCCCGCCCGACTGAGCTCGCCGAAGTCCGCGCCCGTGCCGCAGGTCGGCGTCGCATAACCCGTGCCAACGGCTATCCACCGCGATTGTCGCTGATCCAGTTGGATCATTCGCGCCAAACAGCCCATCGTCGGCCGTCACGAAGCGTGTGTGGCGGCCAATCCCTGGTCAGGCCGTACAGTTCTGATCCAGAAGGTGTCGGGTGTCAGGTGTCGGGTTTCAAGTAATTCTCAACTGACACCTGATACCTGACACCTGACACCTCGTCAGCCCATCCTAAGCGCTGTAGTTAACTCCAGCCGCGACGCACGTTCGGCCGGCAGCCAGGCGGCGAGGGTGACCACGATCAGGCCGAACACAAGCCCGCCCGCGAGCAGCCAGGGGTGCGGAACAAACTTGACTGGGTGGCCGATCACCGGCTCGGTCGCCAGGTGAATCAGATAGGCCACGCCGACGCCCGCAAACACGCCCGGCACCAGGGCCAGCAAACCCATCATCAGGGCCTGCGCGAAGATCGTCTTACGGACCTGCGCCCGAGTCATGGCCACGACGCGCAGCAGTCCAAACTCACGAGTCTGCTCCAGCACCGTCATCATCAGCGTGTTGGTCACGCCAAAAGCGGCCACGACCAGTCCGAGCACGACCATGCCCCACAGCCCGGCCACGACGCCGGCCATCATCGCGTCGATCTTGTGCTGAATGTCGGAAAACGACTGCAGTAACAGCCGGTGTTTATCGACCAGTTCTTGCAGGTCTCTCTTCACCTCTTGCAGCCGAATGTGGTCGGCTTTGATCACGTAGGCGTCGACACCTTGGATGTCGAAAAACTGTTTAGCGATTTCGCGATCGATGTACATCGTCAGGCCGCCCGATTGATAGTCGTTGGTCACCGCCGCGATGCGAAACTTATGCTCGCCCTGCTTGGTTTGCAGCAAGATGTCGTCGCCGACTTTGAGCTTGGCCCGCTCGGCCAGCACCGAGCCAATGACGACTTCGCCGGTTCCGAGGCTGGCACGAACCCGCGACGGGTCACCGCTCACTAAGTCGAATTCCTGCAACTCAGGATCATCGAAGCTGCGGACGATCATGATGACTTGCTCTCCGGCCGCCTTGACGCTGACGAACCGCACCGCGTCGAGAGAGGTGATGCCGGGTACGTTGCGAATCTCCGGGTCCAGGGAGTCCGGCAAATCGGCGGCCAGTCCGGTCGCCATGTCCGGAGCCATCGCCCGCACAAAAAAGTCGGCAATGATTGTCTTGCGATACCAGTTTCGCACGTCATTGACGTTGTCGATCACCGAATTGGCCAAACCAATGCCGGTGCTGATGGCGATGAATACGACGCCAACCGTGAGTGTCGTTCGCGATCGATGACGAATCAACTGTCGGCAGGCCAGGCGAGATTCGCACCGCATCCACGGCGCTAGCACCCAGGCTGCCATCCGCGCTAAGGGCGACAACCCAATCGGCAGAAGCAGCACCAACCCAATTAACAGCAGGACGGCTCCCCAGACCGCCGCCTCCATAGCCAGGCGACCGGTGATGCTTGCCACCAAGACGGCGCCGCAAACGACCACCATGACGGCGCCCAGAATAACGAGCCAGCGAGCAACGCCTTCGATGCCACCTGGTTGCGAATCGCGAATCGCTTCCATCGGCGAGGAGTGGGCAGCTTTGCGGGCCGGCAGCGCCGCGCCGGCAATTGAAATGCCGAGTCCGACGGCTACCGCCCATAGGAACGGTTCCATCGTGAATTGAATCGGCGGCAACGTGGTCACGTATAATGCACCCATCGCGCGACTCAGGTAGTGCGCCACAACTACGCCCAGCACCGAACCCAGCACGGTTCCCACAACACCCATGAAGACCGCCTGGCCGAATACCAGGCCAGCGACCTGCCGGCGCGTTGCGCCAATTGCCCGCATGATCCCCAACTGCTTTCGCAGTTGCGTGACCCCGATGAGAAACGTGTTGGCAATGATGAACACGGCCAGGAGCAATGAAAACTCGCGGGCCATGTTCAACCCTTGCTCCGTGGAAAGCGACGTTTCCTCGGCCATGGGACTTCGCGCAGCCGGCGGATGAACCGTCACGCCGGGAGGCAACTGTTCGGCGATCCTGTCCTTGACGGATGCCAGCGACACGCCCGGATCCAGAACGATTTGGATCGAATCGAGTTTCTTCCGGGCCTTGAATAGGGCCTGGGCGGCTGCAATTGGCATCAACATGACAGCCCCTTGGCCGGTCGTCGCGGTGCCGTGCAATTTATAGAGGCCGACCACGTGGGTATACTTGATCCCCAGGCGGGTTTGCAGCTCGACCTCATCGCCCAGCTTGACGCCCAAGTTCTCGGCCAATGCCGTATTGAGCATGATGCCGGGGGCCTCGGCGAGCGATTTGCCGGACACCAGTTCGTAGTCGTGAATGGCTTTGTCGCGCTCAGGATCGATCCCCAGCGCAGTGAGCTGCGTCTGATTGCGGCCAACGTACATGACCGTCCATCGTTGGATAAGCGGCGCCGCCGCTTTGACGCCCGGCACGGCATCGATTTTCGCGAGCACCGCTTCGTCGAACGTGTCGCCGATTTGCGCTGAAACTTCGAGCGCGGCGCGGCCGGCGATCGTTTGGTAGATCTCGTCGAACGCGCGGCTAGTGGTCTGGCTCGTGAAGGCGACCGCCACCACGCCGGCCACCGCGATCACCACGCTTAAAAGCGTCAACACGGCCCGGCCCGGGTGCCGTCGAATCTCGCGCCATCCGAGCTTCC
>JBIOWO010000216.1:0-21642 GCA_044868555.1 Lacipirellulaceae bacterium
CGTGCGGGCCCGCACCGGCATCGACTCGCCGTCGGGCGAAATCAAATGGTCGTAGAAGAAGCCATCGTGCTCATCCCACAGTGTTTGTTTGGGATCGCTGTTGCTGTTCATCGAGTTGGCGATGTAAACGAAGTGCTCCCAGAATTTGCTGGCGAGGTCCTCGTAGGCCGGATTCTTTTCGGCCAGGATCAGTGCGATCGACAACAAGCTTTTCGCAAACGCGGCCATCCAGCTCGTGCCGTCGGCCTGGCCCAGGATGTAGCCCGGCGGAAGTTTTCCGCGATCGAACGCGCCGATGTTGTCCATCCCCAGGAAGCCGCCTTGAAAAATGTTCTTCCCTAACGGGTCCTTGCGGTTCACCCACCAGGTGAAGTTGAGCAGCATCTTTTCAAAAACGCGCTCCAGAAAGTTGTAGTCGGCCACGCCGGTGTGCTGTCGCTCGATCTCGAACACCGATCGCGCCGCCATCGACAACACGGGCGGATTCACGTCGCCGAAGTCCCACTCATAAGCCGGGATCTGGCCGTTGGGGTGCATGAACCACTCGCGCAGCATCAGGATGATCTGGTCCTTGGCGTACTGCGGATCGACGTGCGCGAGCGCCGCGCAATGGAACCCCATGTCCCAGGTGGCGAACCAGGGAAACTCCCACTTATCGGGCATCGAGATCACGTCGCGGCTGAACAGATTCGTCCAATCGTGATTCCGCCCCTCACGGCGCTGGGGCGGCGGGGCCGGCTCGCCGGGGTCGCCCTCCAGCCAGTCGGTCACCACGTAGTGGTAGTACTGCTTCGACCAGAGCATGCCGGCCAGCGCCTGCCGAGACACCAATTTGGCATCTGCGGAAAGCGTCGTTCCTAAAACCACGTCATAGAACTCATCCGCCTCCTCGCGACGCAGCGACAGAAAATCGTCGAAGTTCGCAAAGGGCGATTCCAACGGGTGGGCGTCGACGAGCGATGACAGGCGCAGGTCGAGCGTGATCGCCTGGCCGGGGCCAATCGTGCGCGTGTAATGCGCGGCGGCCTTGGTGCCGACGGCAGCCGGGTTGACGGCCCCGCGATTGCCGTTCACCACGCACGCGTCAAACGCATCCTTGACGTACGGCGTCGGCGGGGGCGTGCCGAAGATGCGCTGCGTGTTGGTCTCGTTCTCGGTGAACAGCAGCTCGTCGGCGCCGGAACAATACAGGATGTACTCGCCCAATTGATAGTGTTTGGCAAGCAGCGTGCGAATCGCGGTGCTTGGTGCGCCGGCGGCCGGCCCGGCCGCGATCGACGGCCGCCGCGGATCGCGGCCCCAACTCCATGTGTTGCGGAACCAGAGCGTCGGCAGCACGTGAATGGGGGCCGCGTCCGGTCCGCGATTCGTGATGCTGATCCGAATCAACTGGTCTTCGGGATCGCGCTTCGCGTACTCGACCAACACGTCGAAATAGCGGCCCTGGTCGAAGATTCCGGTGTCGACCAGCTCGTACTCGGTTTCGAGCCGGCTCCGACTCGCGTTCCGCTTAACGAGCTCGGCGTAGGGAAACTCGGCCTGCGGATACTTATACAAGTACTTCATGTACGAGTGGGTCGGCGTGCTATCGAGGTAATAGTAGTATTCCTTGACGTCCTCGCCGTGGTTGCCCTGATGGCCCGTCAGGCCAAATATCCGCTCCTTGAGGAATGGATCGCGCCCGTTCCACAGTGCCAGGGCGAAGCACAGATATTGGTGGCGATCGCAGATGCCGGCGATGCCGTCCTCGTTCCAACGATAGGCCCGCGAGCGGGCATGATCGTGCGGGAAATAGGTCCAGGCGTCGCCGTCGGCACTGTAATCCTCGCGCACCGTGCCCCATGCGCGCTCCGCCACGAACGGACCCCAGCGGTTCCAGTGCCCGATCTGCTGGCTGTTCATTTGCAGCCGAACGCCTTCGCGTGTGTCGTAGATGTTCATGAAGGCGATGGTGTGCCGAAGGCGATAGGGTGGCATGCTTTCCCGCCGTGGCGGGTAAGCATGTGCGAAATAACGGGAACATGCTCACGCCGCTGACGCGGCGCGGGGCATGGCACCCTTGCAATAAGGATAGGTTATCGCGGGCGTCCGTGCTGCGGAGCTGTCGGCCGTAGCGATTCGTAAATCGGTGGATTGCCAAGCAAGGTCGGCACGAGCATCGCGGCGAAGCAGGCGGCCAGCATCGGCAGGATTTGAGTATAACTGGCCGTCAACTCCACGACCAAAACGATTCCGGTGAGCGGTGCCCGCACGACGGCCGTGAAAAAAGCCGCCGTCCCGACGACGGCGAACGCGGCGGGAAACGCCGTCGGGCTGGGAAACCAGCGGCAGTAGAACGTGCCGAAATAGAGCCCGATTTGCGCGCCGAGCACGAGCATCGGCGCAAACAATCCGCCGGGAGTGCCGGCGGCGTACGACACGGCGCCAAGCCCGAAGCGGAGTAGAAACATGAGCGGCAATAGCGCGACGGCCGTCGTGCCGGCGAGCATACTCTGTGTGATCGCATCGCCGCCGCCGACCAGATCCGGCAAGAACCAGGCGAACAGTCCCACCGCCGCGCCGACCGCTGCGGCACGCAGCTCCACCGGCCAGCGACCGAGTCGTTCGGCAATTGCGAGCGAGCCCAAGATCGTGCGGTTGTACGCAACTCCTAGAACACCGGCAATGACACCCAGCACCAGGCAAACCGGCAGGATGCCAAACCCAGGAAGCGGCAGTGGCTCGACGGCAAAGTCCGGCGCTTCGCCAAGGAACACTCGGGCCACCGCGATCGCCGACGCCGACGCTCCGCACGTGGCCAGCACGATCCGCGTGTCGAATCGACCCACCAATTCCTCCATCACAAAGATCGCGCCGGCAATCGGCGCGTTGAACGCGGTGGCCAGGCCGGCCCCAGCGCCGGCGGCGAGCAGCACCCGGCAGTCCGACATGTTGCGGCCGAATACTTTTCCCACCAGGTGCGCCGCGCTGGCTCCCATCTGCACCGTCGGCCCTTCGCGGCCGAGTGCCAAACCGGAACCAATCGCCAGCAACCCGCCGAAAAACTTCACAGGAATCAGTTGTGGTGGAGCCGGCGGCAGTTCGTCGTTCAGCACGGCTTCGACGTGGGGGATGCCACTGCCGGATGCGTAGGGCGAGAACCGCCGCACCAACCAAGCCGCGACGGCCGTCGCGACGGCACAGATCGCCACGACCAGCAGCAGGCCGATCGCGTTCCACCTGTGCGCCCAGTCGATCAGCGCGTCGCGCAATCGGTCCGCCTGTCCGAGTGAGAGTCGAAAAGCGGCGCCGACAAGTCCCGAAGCGGCACCCGCGACGAGCGACAATGCCGCGAGCACCAGCAGGCTGCCCTGCCCCTCCGCCGACTCGCCACCGCTACGCATTACGTTTACCTCGTCGGGTTCTGCGTGAATCGGGCTTCGTCCAGGGCCGCTACTTTGCCGAGGCGGCGCAAGTGTCGCTCGGCCTGGCTGTACTCGGCCGCCAGAAACGTCTCGACGAGGTCCCACGCCACGCACGGCCCCACGGTCCGGCCGCCCATGCACAGGATGTTCATGTGATCGTCCTCGACGCCTTGCCGGGCTGAGAAATGATCGTGAACGAGCGCGGCTCGGACGCCCGGCACCTTGTTGGCGCAGACCGACGCGCCGACGCCGCTGCCGCAGATCGCCAGACCGCGCTCCACTTTTCCGGCCGCGACGGCCCGCGCGAGCGGTGTGACGTAATCCGGATAGTCGTCGGTGGCATCCAGGCGACCCGCGCCGAAATCGACGACTTCGTGCCCGGCTTTGCGAAGCTGTGCGACCATCTCCTCTTTCAGATCGAATCCGCCATGATCGGTGGCGATGCCCACGCGCATGTTATGCCTCCCAACGTTTTCGGCTCAGAGTTGTGCCGCGGCCGCGCGATCGGCGAGCACGACAGCCCGATCCTGGTTCACGCGCCCTGCGGGAATCGCCACGTCGCCATCGCGCAGCCGCACGAGCGGCCCACACTTGTCGCTTCCCGTCACCAGCCACAGGATGCGGCGGGCGCGATTCAGTATCGGATACGTCAATGTCATCCGGCGGCGACCTTGGTAGGTCCCGGTCAGCGCCACGTCCGCGTCGATCACGTCGAGAACTGGATCGCCGGGCACCAGCGAAGCCGTGTGGCCGTCGGGCCCAAGGCCCAGGTGGACAAGATCGAGCACCGGGGGCGAGCCGGCGATTTGACAAAGTGCTTTGGCGTATTGGGCGGCAGCGGCTTCGAGATCGGGCAATTCCACCGGCATGGCATGAATCTGTTCCGGGCGCAGCGGCGCGTGTTCGAGCAGACTTTCGTGCAGATGCGTAAGGTTCCGGTCCGGATCGCCCGCGGGCGCCACGCGCTCGTCCACCTGCGCGACTTGCACCGCCGGCCAGGGAACGTCTTCGCCGGCCAGGGCGAGCAGCATTTGCCACGGCGTGCGGCCGCCGCTGACGGCCATCACGAACCGGCCGCGGGCCGCGGCGGCCGCCCGCGCTTCGGCGGCGATCAGGGCGGCCGCCCGCTTGGCGACAGCGTCGGCATCGGCCAGGACGTCGATCTTCATATTTTCCCTTTTACAGGTTCCACCGCCGCGGCGGGCGCAGCCGTCGGTGGCGCGGCGGCGGCTTCCGCTTCCGACATCGTCGCCGACCGCAGCGTCGGCAACTGGACGATGTCCTTTGAAAACACCAGGTCCAGCATCCAGTCGATCGAAATGCGAACCTTCTTCTGGAAGCCGGGAAGCTTGCTAAGGTAGATGCCCCGCCACAGCCACCAGGCGATGAGCCCGGAGAATTTGAGGCCATAGATTTCGGCCACGCCGCAGCGGCGGCCGATCGCCGCCAAGGCGCCGATCATCTTGAACTTGAATGGGCGCGGCGGCTGGCCGCGCAGCGCGGCCGCGATGTTCGCCGCCAGCACGGCCGCCTGGCGCGTGGCGTGCTGCGCCGTGGGCGGATAGAACTTGCCCGGCTGCAGCGGATCGGGCACCAGCGCGCAATCGCCCAAGGCCCATACGCCCGGCCAATCGGGCACCTGCAAGCACTCGTTGGCGACGACGCGGCCGCGCTGCGTCGCGCACGGCAGGGTCGAAATCAGCGGCGGCGGCGTGATGCCGGCAGTCCAGATGAGCATCCGCGTCGCGATCATCGTGCCGTCGTCGAGTGTCACCGCCTGGCCGTCGAAGCCGGTGACCCGTGTCTTCAGCCGGACCTCGACGCCGCGCTGGCCCATCTTCTTCTCGGCGTAGCGCCCCAGACTCTCGCTCAGTTCCGGAAGAATGTACTCGCCCGGATGCACCAGGACCACTCGCGGCACGTCCTTGTGCAATCGTGGGTAGAACTTGATCGCACCCAGGAAGAGGTCGTTGACCGCGCCGGCCGTTTCGACGCCGGCAAAGCCACCGCCCGCTACGACGACCGTCAACGTTTTTTTGCGTTCGGCTTCCTCCGGCTGGTTGTCGGCCACGCCCAGCGCGTCGATCACGCGATTTCGCACCAGGATCGCATCGCCGAGCGACTTCATCGTTAGCGCGTGCTCCTCCAGGCCGGGAGTGCGATAGAAATTCGTGACGGCCCCGAGTGCCAGGACCAGTTGGTCGTAGCTCACGTCGAGCTCCTTCGCCAAGCCAGCGTGCCGGATGCGGACCTGCTTCTTGACGAGATCGATCGACATGACGTCGGCGATTCCCACGCGCGTTTGACGCAGCATCTTCCGCAGTGGCTGCACGATATCGGTGACCGACACGTCGGCCCCGGCCACCTCGTGGAGCATCGGCGTGAAGAGGACAAAGTTCTCCTTGGCCACGAGGGCGATTTCGACGTCCGAATTGCGGCCCAGTTTCTTCTCGAGGTGCAGCGCCGTGTAAGCGCCGGCAAAGCCGCCGCCGAGAATCAGGACTCGTCGTTTCGTCGTGTCGATTTCCATGAGTATTGCGTCAGGACGTGACCGTAGGGTTGTGCCAGCCGCCGGGGGGACAAATCTTCGCATCGACGTCGGCCGGCCCCCACGTATTCGGATCATACTCGGCGACGGGCGTGCCGGCTTTCAGCACTGGATCAACGATCCGCCACGCTTCCTCCACGTAATCTTCGCGGGCGAAGAGCGACTGATCGCCTGCCATGGCATCGCCCAGCAACCGCTCGTAGGCGTCCATTTCATTCGCGCCCGGATGCCGGCCAATGACCGATTCCACACATTTGCCGACCGCCTCGTTTCCAGGCGTAACGATCATCACGCCCAGCCCGAAATCGATGTCCGGGCTGATCCGGAACCGAACGAAGTTCGACTTCAAGTCGTAGGTGTCGAACATGGTCGGCGGCTTGCGGAGCCGGACCACGATTTCGGTACACGTCACCGGCAGGCATTTGCCGGCACGAATATAAAACGGCACACCCCGCCAGCGCCAGGAATCGATTCCCAGCGACAGCGCGGCAAACGTTTCCACTTGCGATTTAGGGGCCACTCCCTTCTCCTGCCGGTAGCCGCGAAATTGGCCGCGAACGAGGTTTTTCGGGTCGACCGTCGGGATCGCTTTCAGCACTTTGACCTTTTCATCGCGGACCGATTCGCTGTCGGTCCGGACCGGCGGTTCCATCGCCAGATTCACCAAAACCTGGAATAAATGATTCTGCACCACATCGCGGATGGTGCCGGTTTCATCATAGAACAGGCCGCGTCCCTGGACGCCGAAGTCCTCCGCCATCGTGATCTGCATGCTCTCGACGTGGTCGCGGTTCCAGAATGGCTCCAGGAATTCGTTGGCAAAGCGGAAGAAGACCATGTTGTGAACCGGCGCCTTGCCCAGGTAATGGTCGATGCGGAAGATCGACTTTTCGTCGAACGTGCTGAGCAAGATACGGTTGAGCTGCTGCGCCGATGCCAGATCGCGGCCGAACGGCTTTTCGATGATCACTCGAGCGCCGGCGGTGCAACCCGCTTTCGTCAGTTGTTCGACCACGGGCCCAAACATCACGGGCGGGATGGCCAGGTAGTGGGCCGGCCGCTGTGCATTGCCGAGTGTTTTGCGGAGCAACTGAAACGTCGCCGGGTCGTTGTAGTCGCCGTCCACATAGCGCAATTGTCCGCACAGCTTGTCGAACGCGACCGGATCGAGCCCGCCGTGCTTGTCGACGCTGTCGCGGGCCCGCTCACGAAGCTGATCGATGGTCCAATCCGACTTGGCGACGCCGATCACCGGCACGGTGAGATGGCCCCGCTTCACCATCGCCTGCAGCGACGGAAAAATCTTCTTGTAGGCCAGGTCGCCGGTGGCGCCGAAGAAAACGAGCGCATCGGAATGAGGCGCGTCCATCCTATTCTCCTCATGACTTGGCAGGTTTTTCGAGGTGCCCGCCGAACTGGAATCGCATTGCCGACAGCAGCTTGTCCTGGAAATCGGCGTCGCCGCGCGAGCTGAATCGCTCGTACAGCGCCGTGGTGAGCACCGGCACCGGCACTGCTTCGTCGATGGCGGCCTTGATCGTCCACCGCCCCTCGCCCGAGTCGGAGACGCGGCCCGCGAATTCCGCCAGCTCCTGGTCCTTGACCAACGAGGCCGCCGTCAGGTCCAAGAGCCACGAGGCGATCACGCTGCCCCGCCGCCACACTTCGGCGACGTCGCGCAGATTGAGATCGTACTGGTAATGCTCGGGATCGCGGAGCGGCGTCGTCTCGGCGTCGATCTCGTGCGCGTGCTTGCCAATGTTCGCGTTTCGCAGCACATTCAATCCCTCGGCATACGCGGCCATGACGCCGTATTCGATCCCGTTGTGCACCATCTTCACGAAGTGGCCGGCGCCGTTCGGGCCGCAATACAGATAGCCCTGCTCGGCCGTGCCGCCGATCTTGTCGCGGCCGGGCGTCCGCGGGATGTCGCCGATGCCGGGGGCCAGCGTGGCGAAGATCGGATCGAGATGCTGCACGACGTCCGGCTCGCCGCCGATCATCATGCAGTATCCACGTTCCAAGCCCCACACGCCGCCGCTCGTGCCCACGTCGACGTAGTGGATGTTCTTCGGCGCGAGCTCCCTCGCGCGGCGGATGTCGTCGACATAGTACGAGTTGCCGCCGTCGATCAGGATGTCGCCCGGCTCGAGCAGCGGCAGCAGGTCGGCGATCGACTTGTCCACGACGGCCGCGGGAACCATCAGCCAGATCGCCCGCGGCTTCGAAAGCTTCTTCACGAAGTCCTGCAGCGAGTTCGCGCCGACCGCCTTTTCCTTGACCAGTTCTGCCACCGCCTGCGGCGACATATCGAAGGCCACGCACTGGTGGCCGCCTTTCAGCAGGCGCCGCACCATGTTTGCGCCCATTCGGCCCAGCCCGACCATTCCGAGTTGCATCACTGGCTCCTTTGTCGAATCAGATTGTCTGGTTCATCGATTTCAATTTCGCACCTGGGCCGCGGCGTCCTGCAGCCGTTTGATGGCCACCGCGATTCCGTCGCCTTCGCCAAAAATCGACGTCCCTGCGACGAGGACATTCGCACCGGCCTCGACCGCGAGCGGCGCCGTCGCCGGATCGATGCCGCCGTCGACTTCCAGGTCGCAGCCGGGTTTGAGCTGCGTCATCAATTCGCGAACGCGCCGAATTTTGGGGAGGGTGGTACGGAGAAAAGGCTGATGCCCGAAGCCCGGATCGACGGTCATCACCAGCACCTGCGCCACGTCAGGCAGGATTTCTTCCAGCACCGCCGGCGGCGTGGCCGGGTTGACGGCGACGCCGGCGCGCTTTCCCAGCGCCTTGATCCGCTCCACCGTGCGATGCAGATTGCAGTTCCCCTCCCAGTGCACGAGAAACGAATCGGCGCCGGCCTCGACGAACTCCTGCAGGAAGTTGTCCGGATTCAAGATCATGAGGTGGATTTCCAGCGGCAGCCGCGTCACCCGCCGCAACGACTCGACGATCGGCGGGCCCATCGACAGGTTCGGCACGAAATGGCCGTCCATCACATCGACGTGTATCCGGTCGGCCCCGGCCTGCTCGGCCGCGGCGACCTGCTCGCCCAACCGCGCGAAGTCGGCGGCGAGGATTGACGGCGCCAATTTTATCGTGGACTTGCCCATCGCGTTTTTCTTCGCGCCCCCGCTCACGTTGTTCGCGCCTGCTCGAAGATGTCGGCAAATTCCCGGTACCGCCGCGCAATCTCGGCGACCGCCGCCTCGCGCGTGGCCTTCTTCGCTCGCCAGTCGACAAGCGGCTGCCAGAAGTCGGTCCGCCCGACGGCGAAGCCAATGAACCCCGGCACGGTGGCCGCGATCGACAGCCATTCGTGCACCTTCGCGTCGTCTTCGCCGCGGCCGAGCACGATGCAGCTGACCTTGTCCCGACCGCCCCGCCGCACCGCGGACACGATTTTTTCGCAATCCTCGCGGCGGTCTAATCCTTCGATCTTCCATAAGTCCGGCTCGACGCCTGCATCCTGCAGTTCTTCGATGGCCCCAACCATCAATCGCGGGCGCAGCTCCAGGTCGTACGCTTTCTTGTCCCCCTTGAGCTGATCGAGTTGTGCTTTTTCCGGCGGCACCAGCAACTCGAACATGAACAGGCTGCGGCTCTTCGTGTGCAGATAATCGGACAGCCGCTTGAGGCGCTCCGACTGCCGCCGGTTGAGGACCGGATCGCCCTCCGGATTGTAGCGGACCAGCACCTTGCAGAAGGTGGGGTGAAACGCCTCGATGTGTTCGCCAAATTTGTCGCCGTACTCGAAGTCGAACTCCTCCTGCCCGCTTTTCTCGGCCGGGCACGCCGTGTTGAAGCCCTGCGCCGCTGCGTCGCGGAGGATGGCCGCGCCGAATTGCTCGTCCACCAGGATTCCCGCCTTCAGCTTGGGCACGCCGCCCGCGACTGCCGCCTGGAAGCCGTCGTAGATCACCTGCTTGGCTGCGGCGATCTCCGCCGTCTGCGCGGGCGTCAGGTCGCCGGTCCAACCGAACATTTTCGTTTCAAACGATCCGCGGTGATCGAACGGCAAGATGTACAGCGGCTTGTCAAATCCGATCGTCATCGGTCGGTCCCTCGCAGCTTGCGGTAGCGGCGGATCAAATTGTTCGTGGAGCTGTCGTGGCCAAGCTTGGGCTCGGCCGGGCTTTCCAATTCGGCGATGATCCGCTGCGCGAGCACCTTGCCCAACTCCACGCCCCATTGATCAAAACTGTCGATGTTCCAGATCGTGCCCTGAGTGAACACCGAGTGTTCGTAGAGGGCGACCAGCTTGCCGAGCGCCGCAGGCGTCAGCCGCTGGGCGAGAATCGTGTTCGACGGACGATTGCCCTCGAAGACGCGGTGCGGCACCAGCCAATCGGGCGTGCCTTCGGCCTTCACTTGCTCCGGCGTCTTGCCGAAGGCCAGTGCTTCGGTCTGCGCAAAGACATTCGCCAGCAGCATGTCGTGATGTGGGCCGAGCGGATTGAGCGTTTCGACGAACGCGATGAAGTCGCACGGGATCAGCCGCGTCCCCTGGTGGATCAACTGGTAGAACGAGTGCTGCCCGTTCGTGCCCGGCTCGCCCCAGTAGATCGGGCCCGTCGCGTAGGTGACTTTCGTCCCCTCGAGCGTGACATGCTTGCCGTTGCTCTCCATCGTGAGCTGCTGCAAATAGGCCGGGAACCGCTTGAGGTACTGATCGTACGGCAGGACGGCGACCGTCGCGGCGCCGAGGAAGTCGTTGTTCCACACGGCCAACAGGCCCAACAGCGCGGGCAGGTTCCGCTCGAACGGCGCCGTGCGGAAGTGCTCGTCCATCTGGTGGAAGCCGTCGAGCATTTCGCGGAAGTTTTCCGGGCCGATGGCCAGCATCGTCGACAGTCCAATCGCCGAGTCCATCGAATATCGCCCGCCGACCCAGTCCCAGAACTCGAACATGTTGGCCGTGTCGATGCCGAACTCGGACACTTTCGCGGCATTCGTCGAGACGGCGACGAAGTGTTTGGCCACCGCCTTGGCGTCGCCGCCAAGCCCCTTGAGCGACCAGTCCCGCGCGCTGTGCGCGTTGGTCATCGTCTCCAGCGTGGTAAACGTTTTCGACGAGATGATGAATAGCGTCTCCGCGGGGTCCAGATCGCAGGTCGCTTCCACGAAGTCAGTGCCGTCGACATTGGAGACGAACCGAAACGTCATCGCCCGGTCGCTGTAGTGCTTGAGCGCCTCGTAGGCCATCACGGGCCCCAGGTCGGAGCCGCCGATGCCGATGTTGATGACGTTGCGAATGCGTTTTCCGGTGTGGCCTTTCCAGGCGCCGCTGCGGACCCGGTTTGCGAAGACGGCCATTTTGTCGAGCACGGCATGCACCTGCGGCACGACGTTCACGCCGTCCACGACGATCGATGCGCCTTTTGGTGCGCGGAGGGCCACGTGCAGCACCGCGCGATTCTCGGTGACGTTGATCTTCTCGCCCCGAAACATGGCGTCGATCCGCGCCCGCAGGCCGCACTCGTTCGCTAGCCCGATAAGCAGCTTGAGCGTCTCGCCGGTGATGCGATTTTTCGAGTAATCGAGATAGATGCCCACCGCCTCGGCGGTCAACCGCTCGCCGCGCTCCGGGTCATCGGCAAAAAGCTTGCGGAGATGCAGCTCCCGAATCGTTTGATAGTGGGTTTCGAGCGCTTTCCAAGCCGGTCGCGCGGCGAGTGATGTTGCGGCAGCGGTCATTTTCGCTTTCCTTTCACTGGCTTTCGTTGGACCGGCTTGCGAATAGTGCGAGGCTTGCGAGCGGCCGACAGATCCCACAGGCGAAACCCGCCCTGAAATGCGTTCGCATTATCGCCCGCTCGACAGCGCGGAGGCAGCTCCTTCAGTTGCTTCACATTCCCGCCGCCGAGCACCACATCATCCGGTTCCAGCGCGGCGACCAGCAGCTCCACCACTTCGGCCACATGGTGCCGCCACTTTTTCTGGCCGTACTTTTCCAGTCCGCGCAGGCCCACGTAGTCTTCGTACGTCGCTTTCTTGTAGGGAAGATGGCCCAACTCCATCGGCTCCACGATGCCATCGACGATCAGCGTGGAACCGAGCCCCGTGCCGAGTCCCAGAAAGAGCATCTTCCCACCCTTGTAGCCACCCAGCGCCTGCAACGCCGCATCGTTGACCAGCTTGACGGGACATCCAAACGCCGCTCGATAGTCGAACCCGACCCAGCCCGGCGCCAGGTTGTGCGGCTCAGCGACCGGCTGACCGTGAAGAACCGGCCCCGGGTAGCCGATCGACACCGCATCATACTTCCATCCCGCGGAGAGCTTTTTGACGCCGGCGACCATCTGCGCGGCCGTCATCGTCGGCCCCGAAGCAAATTTTCGCGATTGCTTCTGCCCAGTGGCGAGGATCTTGACGTGCGTTCCACCCACATCAACAACCAACACGTTCATGGCGACGCCTTCTTCCCGATTCGCTAACCGGCCTTCGCGAGCATCTCACACTTCGAGGCAATCACCGCCATGAGTTCGTTCCACGATTTGACGAACGACTTCGCGCCCTCGTCCTGAAGCTGGGCGGCCAGGGCGGTCGTGTCGACGCCGGCCGCGGCGAATTGTGCCAACACCGGCTCGCAGTCGCCCCCATCCACCCGCATCAATCCGCCGATCATGCCGTGATCGGCAAAGGCCTTCAACGTCGGCTCCGGCATGGTATTTACCGTGAACGGAGCGGCCAGCGCCCTAACATATAGGACGTCGGACGCCTTGGGGTCCTTGGTTCCCGTGCTGGCCCACAACAACCGTTGCGGGCGGGCGCCCTCGTTGCAAACCCGCTGCGAACGCGGCGATTCGAGAACGCCGCGGTACGCCTGATAAGTCCGCTGAGCAATGGCAATGCCGAGCCGCTCTTTGAGTGCAGTCGGCACCTTGCCCGCCACCGCCACGTCCCAGCGGCTGATGAACACCGACGCCACCGAACCGACGTGCGGCTTCAACCCGGCATCGATCCGCCGCTCGACGCCGCGCAGGAACGCCTCGGCCGCCGCCACATATTGCTCGCGTGAAAACAGCAGCGTCACGTTGATCGGCACCCCGGCAAAGATCGCTTCCTCGATGGCGGGCAGGCCTTCGCGCGTGCCGGGGATCTTGATGAACAGGTTGGGGCGGCCGGCGCGAGCGTGCAGCTCCTTCGCCGCGGCGAGCGTGCTAGTCGTGTCATACGCCAACAGCGGCGACACCTCCAACGATACCCAGCCGTCTACGCCGCCCGTTCTGTCCCATATCGGGCGAAACAAATCGGCGGCCTGCGTGACGTCTTCGAGTGCCAGGTCGAAGAACAGCGCTTCGCCCGACTTGCCCTCCTTGAGTTTCTTGCGGATGGCCGCGTCGTACGCCGTGCTATTCTTGATGGCGTGGTCAAAGATCGTTGGGTTCGAGGTGAGCCCCGTCACCGACAGCTCGTTGATGTAGCGCTGCAGCGTGCCGCTGGTCAAGAGATCGCGCGTAATGTTATCGAGCCACAAACTCTGGCCCAGATCGTGGAGCTGTTGGGTTGCTTTCATGGTGCTGAATCACCTGGTTCTCTTCCTAGACAGGTCACTCGCCGACGTGCCGCGTATCGTTCCAAAGTCGCAGCACCGGCTGCGACAAGTTGTGCTCGTAACCCAAAGCGCTCAGGCTGGCTGTGTTCAATAGGAAGTACCTGCCTGCCCCCGGTTCCAGACCGAGCCAGCGGGCGGCGAGCACGCGCAGGAAATGTCCGCTCGAAAACACGAGCACATCTCCCTGAACGGCTCGCACCCGATTCACCACGCGATCGGCCCGGGCGCCGATTTGCTCCGGCGATTCACCGCCCGGGCAACCGTCGCGAAACAGTTGCCAATCGGGACGGTCGACGCGAATATCGGCCGTGCGCCGGCCTTCGTATTCGCCGTAATCCCACTCGACCAGATCGTGATCGACTTCGGCAACCGCCCCGAACCCGGCCAGTTTACAGGTCTGCGCTGCGCGCTGCAACGGGCTGGTAAATACGCGGGCGAACGACAGCCCTTTCAACCGCTCCCCGAGACGACGGGCGTTGCGCTCGCCCCGGTCGGTGAGTGGCAGATCGGTGCGTCCCGTGTGCTGACCCGACAGGCTCCACGCCGTCTCACCGTGCCTGGCCAAGTAAACGATTGGAAGCGTATCGCTCATGTATCGGGTCCTTCCGCGCGATCGCATTGTAACCGTGAACGCGTCGCCTGGCCATCATTGTGCCGATTTTCTCTGGCTGATTGCCGCTCCTCTGTCGCTCAACCTAGAATATGGTTCTCGGGCAGCTGATTATCGGCGCGTATAGAGACGGTACGATGAGAATTGCTTGCTGGATTTGCTTGCTTGCGTGCGCCTGCCAAACGACCGGCTTGGCCCGCGAATACGTCGTCGATTCGGTCGCCGGAACGGGCGCGCCCGAGAACAGCGGCGATGCGGGGTCAGCGCTCGCGACCAATATTGGCGACCCGTTTGGCGTCGAGATCGGTCCGGATGGTGGGCTCTATATTACTGAGGTGCGACATCACCGAATTCGCCGACTGGACATATCGACGGGTGAGTTGACCACGGTCGCGGGCTGTGGTGAGCGCGGCTATTCCGGCGATGGCGGTCCGGCCACGGACGCAAAGCTGAACGAGCCCTATGAGGTTCGCTTCGACCGGCATGGAAATATGTACTTCGTCGAAATGAGGAATCACATTGTCCGCCGAGTCGACGGCAAATCGAAAACAATCTCCACGATCGCCGGAACCGGACGGCAGGGCTTTGGCGGAGACGGCGGGCCGGCGACCCAGGCCCAGTTCAACCAGCCGCACAGCATTGCACTCGACCGCGACGGCGCCGTGTATGTCGCCGACATCGGCAATCATCGCATCCGACGAATTGACCCGGCGAGTGGAGTTGTGGAGTCGATTGCCGGCAGCACCGAGCGGCGGCTGCCACGCGACGGACAGGCCGCACACGGTAATCCAATCCTGGGCCCGCGGGCGCTATTTATCGACGGAGATACCATGTGGATCGCGCTCCGCGAGGGTCATAGTATTTGGCGGATGAATCTGGCCGACGGCATTTTGCATCACGTTGCGGGAACGGGCGCGGCCGGATTCGCGGGCGACGGCGGGCCCGCCCCTCAGGCGAAGTTCAATGGACCCAAGGGAATTGCCGTCGGTCCGGACGGAAACGTGTTTGTAACCGACACGGAGAACCATGCGATTCGCAGGATTGATCTCGGCACCGGCCTCATCTCGACGATCGGCCGCAGCAATGCCGCCGCAAGCGCGAAGCTAAATCGACCGCATGGAATTTGCGTCGCGGCCGATGGTACGGTCTACTCAGGTGACACATTGAACCACCGAGTCGTGCGATTGAAATGACTATGAAAACTGAATTCGGACTCCTCGGTCTCGTCACGTCATTCGCGGTAGCCGGATTGCTCTCGGCGGCGGAATTCCCGGTCGACTCGCTGCCGGCGCTGGAGCAGGCCATCGCCGCAGCCGCGCCGGGCGACCACATCATCCTTGCCGATGGCCGTTACGTTTCGAGCGGCCCGATCGCGGTCGCCGCCGCCGGAACCGCGGAGCAGCCGATCGTCATCGCCGCCAAAACCGTCGGCGGCGTCGAGATTCAGGGCGAGGCCGGCTTCCGTCTGGAAAGTCCGGCCGCCTACGTCGTGATTCAGGGTTTCGTATTTACGCACAAGGCGGGCGAAATGGTGCTCGCCGCGGGGGTCCATCACTGCCGTATCACGCGCAACGTCTTCGAGCTGGCCGTCACGGGACGAGCACGATACCTGTCCGTCAATGGCGACGACAACGAAATCGATCACAACACGTTCCGCAACAAGAATACGGAAGGTCAGATGTTCCAGGTCGAGGGGCCCGACTCGCGCACGATGGCCCAGCGAAACTGGATTCATCACAACTATTTTCACGACTTTCGGAACTCGCGCCGCAACAATTCCTCCGCGCTGCACATCGGCCACAGCGGCCGCAGCATGTCGTCGGCCTATTCCGTGGTGGAGCACAACCTGTTCATCCGCACCACGGGCGAGAACGAAGGCGCCATCTGCAATAAGGCGACTGACAATATCTATCGCTTTAACACGTTCGGTGAACGCAGCTCCGAGCTGTCGCTTCGCCACGGCAAGCGGTGCCTGGTTTACGGCAACTTCTTCGTCGGTGGCAATGGATTGCGATTCTTCAGCCACGATCACCGCATCTACAATAATTATTTCGAAAATTGCCGCCCGGCCATCGCCATCGGCAACGGCGGGGCCACGATCCCGCCCGGGCCGCTCACCAGCCACGAACGGCCCGACCGGGTGCAGATCGTTTACAACACGCTCGTCAATAACCGCGCGAATGTCCAAATGGGCCGCAGGAGAAATGGGCTCGGCGCCAACGACCTCGTGTTCGCCAACAACATCATCGTCGGCGGCAACGCGGCGGTCTCCATCGACGGCCCGCTCGCCAACCCAACCTGGCAGGGAAACATCCTCTGGAACAACGAGGGCGGCCCAGGCGATATCCCGGCCAACGGGTTCACGGAAGTCGATCCCGGCCTGGCGCCGGACGAACACGGCCGCTACAAAATCGGTGAGTCCAGTCCGGCGATCCGCAGCGGCGTCGGCTCTTACCCTTACGTGACGCACGATCTCGTGGGCCGGTCACGCGGTGAGGCCAAGGACGTCGGCGCCGATCAGCTCTCCACCGAACCCGAAACCAACCGCATTCTCACGCCGACCGACGTTGGGCCGGATGCCCCCGAGCAGGATCGCAACTGGATCGCAGCACCCGTGCTCAATGTCGAATGGATTCCGAAGCCAGCCGAGTGAAAACGCGTCTCATGCAAAGACCTGCCGAAACCACCGCCCGCGAGCGCGGCATTTGGATGGCGCTCGTCGCCGCGCTCTTGGGCTGGATGTTCGACGGCTTCGAGATCGGCATGTTTCCGCTGGTTGGCCCCAGCGCGCTCGACGAGCTCCTGGGCCAGGAGATGGTCACAAATCCGGCGCTCAAGGGCGAGTGGTTCGGCGTGATCATGTCGGTATTCCTGATCGGTGCGGCTACGGGCGGCGTCGTATTTGGCTGGCTCGGCGATCGCCTCGGCCGGGTGCGGGCGATGTCGCTGAGCATCTTCACCTACGCCGTCTTCACGGGCCTGTGCGGTTTTGCCGGCGAGGCGTGGCACATTGCCGTGCTGCGTTTCATCGCCTCGCTGGGAATGGGCGGCGAGTGGGCACTGGGCGTGGCGTTGGTTACTGAGCTCTGGCCCGACAAGTCGCGGGCGCTGATCGCCGGTCTAATTGGCGCCGCCTCCAACGTCGGCATGTTGTTGGTCGGCCTGCTGAGCCTTGTATTGGTCAGCTTCATCGAGTCCGCCGGCGAAATGCTGCTGAACATCGGCATGCCCCGCGACACCGTCGACATGCTGCTCGACAACGACGGCTGGCGACTGGTGATGATCGCTGGCGCCCTGCCCGCATTGCTGATTTTCTTCATACGAATGTTTGTGCCCGAATCCCACAAGTGGGAGGCCGAACGAGACAAAGGCGCGACCTCCTACTGGGCCACGCGCGATTTGATCGGCGTCGTGATCGGCGCCCTGGGCGCGATTGCCGTCATCACGGTGTGGTCGCCGTTTTTCAGCGGCTACTTCAACCAATCGATCGTTGCCGGCGACCCGGCGAGCGTGACGAATGTCGCGAAGGCGATCCGCCTGACGATCACCGCGATTGGTTTGGCGACGGCGATCGTCGGATATATCTACCCCGTCGTGCGATATCTGGGCCGGGCTGAATTGGCGCAACGACTGCAAGTCGGCGACCGGCGGCGCTACATTCGCTTGATGCTGTTGGGCGCCTGCCTGGCCGGTGTGCCGCTGTTGGGCACGTGGGGGTCGCTGCAATGGGCGCCGAAGTGGGCCATCTCGCTCGCCCAGCAGTTGCCCGCCGACGACGGTCCGTATTTCGCCAAGGAGTATACGCAGATCGCATCCGCCAGTGGGGCCGTCGTCGGCACCGTCCTGGCTGCGTTGATGGCCGGCTGGCTCGGCCGACGGATCGTCTATTCGCTGCTCTGCATCGGATCGTTCGCGTCGTTGGTCTACCTGTATCAAGCCAACGACGCGTACGGGGCGAAGCTGCTGGCCTCGGTCTTCGCGGCAGGCGGAATTACGGCCGCATTCTACGGCTGGTTCCCGCTCTACCTGCCCGAGTTGTTCCCGACGAGCATCCGCGCCACGGCTCAGGGCTTTGCCTACAACTTTGGCCGCGTGCTGTCGGCGCTGGGATCGCTGCAGACGGCCACGCTCACCGCCTTTTTCGCTCACGGGATTGCCGCCAACCGCATCGAAGTCGAGGCCTTCCCCAAAGCCGGCGCCACACTGGCCGCCATCTACCTCATCGGCCTATTCATTATTTGGCTCGGCCCCGAGACCAAGGGCAAGCCGCTGCCGACGTGAGGGAAACGGGTGACAGGTGTCAGATGTCAGGTGTCGGGCCGGCGACGAGTAGCGGTTGACGGCGTTCGGCCACCGGGTCCATCGGCGGCTCGAGGGCGTTTCGAGCCCATTTCGCCTCGGCGAATTTTTTTCTTTTTTTCGGTGGGGCCTTATTCGTCCGATATCGCCTCAGCGCGTCGCTGCAAGTCGTTTGCCGGCCAATGGTACGAAAGCGGCGGTGAGGCGAAATCAGAAGGATTCCGCCCCGGGGGTAGGGCAGAATCCACTGCGGGTGAGGCGAAATCGCTGCCCGCTTGCTTTCGTCCGGCCCGGTGGTCGTTCACTGCGCACAGCGCGCACGACGAGCGCAGTCCACGGCACGGTGGTCGCCAAGCAACAGAACGAATTGTCAAAGATCCAATGGCGAACTTCGGCAGGCTTCGTCGAGAGTGAAGTGCAGCCTAGCAAATTGGCGACAGGACTTCAGCAACTATTCTTGGCCACCCCGGGACGACAAATTGGAAGCCGAGTCTGGCCGCAGATTTCGCCGATTTCCACAGATGTGGAGGCTGGAAAATAATCTGCGAAAATCTGCGCAATCTGTGGCGAACAGATATGTTGGCTTGCAGGGATGACGAGTGGAGCGTGGCGAAGGACGTGGGTTGAGGGATGAGGGTTGAGTGGCGAGTTTTGGTGGCTGATGTGGGGATTGATGGTTGGTTCTGGTTGATTGTGTACTGGAAACCAGGGGAAGAGGTCGGAGGTCCCGCCTCGACACGGCGAGTTCCGAGCAACACGGCGGGTGAACTTCGTTCGGAGGAGTTTTGGCGCGCGACATTTTCGATCGCAGCGGACGGCTCAGTGAAGTGAGAATTTGTTTGCAAATGGGCTACGTGTTGTGCTAGGGTAGGCGCGGAACTCGAACTGGTCACATCGAGGGGAGACGCCGTCATTCTCCTTTTTCCAGAGGGCAGAATGCGTCTTCTCTCGTGCGAGCGACCCGCGCCGGCCGGCCATGATCGTCGAAGTAGGATGGCTGTCCTCAAGTAACACCCGTTTTTGGAGGCAGATAACCTATACTGCGGGCAAACCACCGTTATTCCGATGTCGGACGAATGAGGGTTTGGTGTTATCCAGCCTTTAGAAGGGAGTCGGGTCCATACCACTGATGCAGGTAACCGTGTCTTAGAAGAGTGGAGACAAGATAAGAAACTTGATATTTGCGAGGTAGCGGGATGTCATTGGCAGAGCAAAAAAGAAGTGAATTAACTGGTAGAAATCTCGGGAACGCGCTTCCTAACAGACGTACGGCTATGGGCCTCATGGCTGGCGGAGCTGTCGCAGCGGTCTACTTTGGCGCTGGGGCAAATAGCGCAGAGGCTGCAGAAGGTCGTACTGCGGTAAAGGACTTTAGTGTGCACGCAAGACATCTCAAAGCACTTGCCAGGAGTCCTTTTGAGGTCGGAAATCTAGCTGCAGCATATTACCTTTTAGGCCGTTTCGAATCTCTTGATGAATTGCAAAACGATCCAATTGGTCGGTCTTTTCGACTCGACTTTCAGCGCAATAAGGATTTCGGTGAACTCGGTGTTCTTTTCTCTCATACAAAAAGTGAGCGCTTCGCGCTCTTGGGGCTGAGCCTAGAGGCAAGACTGATCAAAAACTATTTTGATCGGCAGCACGGCGTTTCCGATGCAAGTAATCGCGAGAGCTTTGTCGGTGAGTTTAAGGAATACGCAGAGCTCGCTCTTATCATGGGGCAGAGCGCTGCGCCGGAGACGCGCATACTTTCTAAGGTGATCGTTGCGTCTGGGATTTGGGAGAAAGGGAAAGACGAAGTTGCAGCCCAAGCAGACAATCTTGCGCAGGAACTTTTTTCAAATCCGAATTTTCTAACGCTCGACGATTTAGGTAAGGATTTGATCACTCCTTACGGAAGCGTTGACTCGGCAGATTGGCAGAAAAAGCTAACTGACCACTGCAAGAATGATAAGCGATTTGATTTGTTTGAGCCTTATCTTCCAAAGGTCGGTGACAAATCGATATGCGAGATCGAGGGCGCTGACTTGGAACGGGAGTGGGGAGAATCTCCCGACACAGTTGACTTGGCGATTTCCACTGCCAACGACGCGGCGACCGCTACTATTCCATCTGAAAAGTCGGAGCAGTACGAAGAAAAGACTACATCAATTGCTAGCTCACGAATACTAAGCTTTGATCACATCGCCGAGCAACTTTACCTGCTGGGGCCGGAGGACGACGACCGAGACATTGCGGACGCGTTACTCAATGAAGCGGGAGAAGGAAGAAGAGACATTCTTACTTTCAATTCTGAGAAAGAACAAACAGCCTCCTCTTTGCCGACGATGACGGTAGAGGAGAAATTGCAACTTACACTATCGACATTGGCATTGGCAGAGGCCATGGGTGCCGATCCGGATATGGTCCGATACGCTACCTATGCAACCAAAATTGGATATGCCGCTGCGTTCGGTAGTGTATATGCCGCGCCAATCGCCGCGATTACTTGCATTGCACAGGAATTGAGCTTTCAGGCCAATAAAGAAGCCGCAGAAGCGCAAGCAGAGTATAACCGGATTGTTCTTGAAGCTCTTAAGCGTACACTCGCGGGCATCAATCTAATCATCGAGAGCGACTACAAGTATTACAAACAGCTCCAGACAACACTCGATTATGGGTTTGATACGGTAATCACCCAACTAAATTTGGTAATCACTGCGATCCATCACTTAACGGAATTAACGGTCGAGGAGTTTCAGAACATCTCGGACACACAAGATGAAACCCTTCGAATGGTTCTTTTAAATAGGAATCTTATTCAAACATTGCGGCAGGAATTTCATGCGGCTGTAAAGGATGAAAAATCCGAAAAATTGCGCGATCTTTTGAACTCACTTCCAGAGTGGAATGGGAAGACGGATCAAACCAAATATCCTTTTTCGATGATTCGCAATACTCTGACTGGAATTGTTGATAAGGTGCTATTCAGATCCATATCAGATATGCAATTGGCATTAGCCGCGGATAGTTCGCTGATGGACGATCTTACTCAAAATCTGCCTACCTTGGAGGATCGGCCGTCGATCGCAAGAGGAGTCGACAGCAGCGCGCTAACATTGCAGGGCCTTACTAAATTAGGATTAGTTCCTCCAGCGAAGTTACCAGATGGACTTGGTCAAATTGACTTAGTCGATCAGCATCTCTATCAACCTTTAGTTTCAAATTCGTTTTC
>JBIOWO010000217.1:0-11398 GCA_044868555.1 Lacipirellulaceae bacterium
CTGAATTCCTCCGTAGCTGAAGTCGCAAGACTTCAGTTTGTCTGCTGAATTCTTGTGAATTCAGCTACGTTGTGATCGTTGATTTCTGATCAACCGGCGACAATTTCGGTGCCGATGCCCTCGTTCGTATAAATCTCGAGCATTAGCGAATGTCGAATCCGTCCATCAATAATGTGAATCTTCCGCACGCCTTTTTGCAACGTCTCCAGACAGCCCTCCACCTTGGGAATCATCCCGGCCTCGATCGCCCGTTCGGCAATCAGCCGCCGCGCTTCCTTGGCCGTGAGCGAATGGATCAGCGAATCTGGATCATTTTTGTCGCGCCGCACGCCATTGACGTCGCTCAAAAACACTAGCTTCTCTGCTCCCAACGCCTGGGCCACGGCCGTCGCCGCCGTGTCGGCGTTGACGTTGAGCCGCTCGCCTTTGTCCGTCTCCGCCATCGATGGAATCACCGGCACCTGCCCGGCGTAGCACAAGTTTTCAATCGTGTCGCGATCGACCCGCGTCACCCGGCCAACGTGGCCCAGGTCGATTTCCTCGCCGCTGTCTCCCTTAAGCGTCAGCCGCTCGCCGAACAACACGTTGTTGTTCGTTTCGCCAGCGAAGTTGAGCGGCATGGCCCGGCCGCCCCATTCTTCAATCCGTGCGGCAATCGTTTCGTTGATCTCGCCGGCCAGCACGCGCTCGACAATCTTCAGCGTCGCGTCATCGGTGTACCGCCGCCCCTGAATAAACCGCGGCTCGATACGGGCCTCTTCCATCGCCCGCGTGATCGCCGCCCCGCCGCCGTGCACGACGATCGGCCGCATCCCGACCGTCTCCATGAACACAATGTCCACCAGCAGGTGCCGCAGCGCCTCGGGGTCCTCCATCACGCTGCCGCCCAGCTTGATGACCGTGATCTTGTCGCGGAACTCGCGGATCCAGCCCATCGCCTCGATGAGCAAATCCGCTTTCTGGATGGCATCTTGGACCACGGGCAAATCAACTCGTGCGGGAGACAGATACAGACGCGAGCGAAGGAGCGAAGGTTCGCCGGCCAACCGCGCTCAGGCCGCCATTTTTGGCCGAATTCCGTATTGTAAAAGCAGCACCAGCACAGGGTCAACGCGCCGACTGCAGCACGCAACTCCAATTTAGCGGCCGCGGGTACTACGAAGTGGTCGGCTCGGCGCGTCGCCCACTCCGACGGCAAGCCACTGGTGAGAACCGCCCCCGCGTGGCAAGATGACGATGTTAACCGCCGATCACGCGAAGTCACCTGCACATATCCGCCATGTCCGCAGCACCCTTGGCAATCATCCTGGCCGCCGGCAAAGGGACGCGGATGGCGTCCGACCTGCCCAAGGTGCTAGTACCTGTGTGCGGCCGGCCGATGGTCCGCTATGTGATCGACGCCGTGAAGGCGGCTGCCGTTGATCGCGTTCTGGCGGTTGTCGGCTATCGCTCCGATCTGGTCCGGCAGGAGCTGGCTGCGGAAGACGGCATCGAATTCATCGAACAAACCGAGCAGCTTGGCACCGGGCACGCCGTCATGATGTGCCGCGAACAGTTGATCCGCCAGGCCGGCCCGGTGTTGATCCTGGCGGGCGATTCGCCGCTGACGCAGCCGTCATCACTGCGGGCGCTCCTGGCCGAGTTTGCTGCCCAGCGGCCCGCCTGCCTGATCGGCACCGCCCACAAGCCCAACCCGGCCGGGCTGGGCCGCATCGTCCGCGGCACGGACGGCGAATTCCTCGCCATCATCGAGGAAAAGGACGCCACCCCCGACCAGCGGGCAATCACCGAAGTCAGCCTGAGCACCTACGTTTTCCGGCCGGACGCCCTGCTTTCCGCGCTTCAGCAGTTGACGGCCAACAATGTCCAAGGCGAGTATTACCTAACCGACTGTCCCGGTGTCCTGAAGGCAGCGGGCGAGCCGGTCTTCGCCCTCCCGGCCCTGCAGCCGTGCGAGACGCTGAGCATTAACAACCTGGCCGAACTGGCAGCCGTGGAAGCGGAGATGAGGAGGAGATAGTTGTTAGTGGATAGTTGTTAGTTGCAATGGGAATGTCATTACTGACAACTATCGACTAACAACTAACAACTAACAACTCTGTCATGAACGATTTAAAGCTCTTCAGCGGCACCGCGAATCAGGCCCTCGCCAAGCGGATCACCGACTATCTCGGCGTGCCGCTGGGCGACATTGCTCTCGGCAAGTTCCCCGACGGCGAAATCTCCTGCAAGATCAACGAGGACATTCGCGGCCGCGACGTGTTTCTCATTCAGCCGACCTGCCCGCCCGTGAATGAGAACATCATGCAGTTGTTGATCATGATCGACAGTTGCATGCGGGCCAGCGCCGAGCGGATCACGGCCGTCATTCCCTACTACGGCTACGCCCGCCAGGACCGCAAGGACGAAGGCCGCGTGCCCATCACGGCCAAAGTCGTAGCCAACCTGATCACCCGCGCCGGCGCGAACCGAGTGCTGGCGATGGACCTGCACGCCGCACAGATTCAAGGTTTTTTCGACGTGCCCGTCGACCACCTGTACGCTGCACCGGTGCTCAACGAGCATTTCCTCAACGCCGACATCGATCTCACGAATCTCGTCATCGTCAGTCCCGACGAAGGCAGCATCAAGCGGGCCCTCGGCCACGCCAAGCGGATCGGTGGCACCGTGGCGATCATCGACAAGCGCCGCATGAGCGCCGACACCACCGTCCAGGCCCACATCCTGGGCGGCGAGGTGAAGGGCAAAGTGGCCCTGATGTTCGACGACATGATCAGCACGGCCGGCTCGATCACCGGCGCGGCCAAAACGTTGCACGAGCACGGCGTCAAGGAAATCCATGTCGCCGCCACACACCCAGTGTTCTGCGGCCCGGCCATCGAGCGCCTCAAAGCGGCCAATCTGGCCAGCCTGGTCGTCACCGACTCGATCCCGCTGCGCGACGACCAAATCCTGCCGCAAACCCGCGTCCTCACGATCGCGCCCCTGCTCGGCGAAGCAATCAAGCGGATCCACCGCAACGAATCGGTCAGCCGGTTGTTTCGCTAGACATTCGGGGTCGGAAGTCTTCAAGCGGAAGCGCGGGCTGTTGCTGCATCGCGCCATGCGAAGCGGCCTGTCGTCGTAATCAGCTATCGACTCCCGACCCCTTCCGCCTGGCAATCTGCGTTCGTAACGCCGGGCGAAAAGGGGTCGGGAGTCGCGGCCGGCTGCCGGTGACAGGCCTGTTTCCAGGTCCTGTGCATATCCCAATACAATGGTGATCGAAGACTCCCGACCCCAGTGCTCACTTGGGCTTGAAGACCGGCTTCGCAAACGGCACAATAAGTGGTTCCCCTGAGGTCGGCACCCACGGCCTGGCAGGGAATTTTATCGATCATTTACGGATGGCAATACCATGGCCGAGCTACTTCACGTCGAACAACGCAAATCCAAAGGCAAGCGGAATAACGTCCGGCTCCGCCGCTCCGGCAAGCTGCCGGCCGTGTTGTATGGCCACGGCGAGGACCCGGTCAGCCTCACGCTGGCGGCCGACAAGTTCGAGGCCTCGCTCCGTCACGGTGCCAAGGTCGTCGACCTCGATGGGGCCGCGTCCGGCAAGGCGCTGCTGCAGGACGTGCAATGGGATACGTTTTTCCAACACGTGCTGCACGTCGACCTGCTCCGCGTGCGGGCCGGCGAGAAGGTGACGGTCGAGGTTCCCATTGAGCTCAAAGGCGAGGCGCCCGGGGTCAATGAAGGCGGCGTGATTGAACAGGTGGTTCACTCGATTGAAATCGAAGTGGCCCTCGACCTCATTCCCGATAAGCTGCACATCAGCATTAAGGACTTGCAGATCGACGGCCATCTGACGGTCAAGAACATCTACGATCTGCCCGCGGGAGCCGAGCTCCAGTGTGACGAAGACTTGCTGGTCGTCCACTGCATCAAGCCGGTTGTGGAAGAAGAAGAGCCCGCCGTCGAGGAAGCCGGCGCCGCCGAACCGGAAGTCATCGCCAAGGGCAAGGTCGAGGAAGAGGGAGAAGAAGCGGAAGAGAAGGAATAGGAGGCGGGGAGCGTGGAGCAAGGAGCAGGGAGTCAATCGCCTCACTCCATGCTCCCTGCTCCATGCTCCATGCCCTTATGAAACTGATCGTTGGCTTGGGCAACGTCGGGAGGAAGTACGAGCGGACGCGGCACAACGTGGGCTTTTGCGTCCTGGATGCCTTGGTCGAGCGTCATGCCGGCGATGCGGGCAAGGAAAAATTCGACGGCCGAATCGTTGAAACGACGATTGCCGGCGAGAAGGTTTTGCTGCTGTGGCCGCACACGTTGATGAACCGCAGCGGCCAGAGCGTGGGGGCGGCGGTCGACTTTTACCAGTTGCCGCTCGCCGATTTGTTGGTGGTGGGGGACGATTTTAACCTGCCGCTGGGTAAGCTGCGGTTTCGCAGCGAAGGCTCGGCAGGCGGGCAGAAGGGTTTGAGCGACATCCTCCGCCGGCTCGGTTCCGACCAGGTGAACCGGCTGCGGATCGGCATCGGCCCGGTTCCGGAGGAATGGGACGGAGCCGACTACGTGCTGGGAAAGTTCGATAAAGCCGAGCGGCCCGTGATCGACGACGCAATCCTGCGAGCGGCCGACGGAGTCGAATGCTGGGTGACGGAAGGAATCGCGACCAGCATGAACAAATTCAATTGAAGATTTCACCACAGAGGACACAGAGTGCACAGAGAAAAATGAAGTAGATTGCAAAATCTTTTCTGTGTCCTCTGTGTCCTCCGTGGTGAAAATAAGCTTGGTTTGGAGTAATTGACTGTGGCAACCAAAACGAACGTTTACGAAGCAATGTTCATCCTCGACTCGAACCGGTTCGCCCGCGAGCGCGTGGCCTTGCCGGGCGAGGTCGAGGCGGCGATCAAGGCGGCCGGCGGTGAAGTCGTCGTGAGCCGGTTGTGGGAGGAGCGCCGCCTGGCGTATCCGATCGCCGGCCAGCGCAAAGGCACCTACTGGTTGATCTACTTCCGTGGACCGAGTTCCATGGTCGATCCGCTCAACAAGCAATGGGAAATCCACGACGGAATCCTGCGGCATCTGGTGCTCAAGATTCACCCGCACCTGGTCGAAGCGGTCCTCGAGCACGCCAAGGCCGGGCCGACGCAGCCGGCGCCGGTTCCCGCCGGGGCGGCGGAGCGCGATCGCGGCCGCGACCGGGTTCCGGACATCGACGTGCCCGACGACGTGGATATCGGCAACGTGTAACCGGTCCGACGCCCTTTCCACGGCCGGCCGGAAGTCGCCAGGCAAAAAAGGTCCGCGAAATTAAGGCCGGACCAGCAGTTGGGCCGGTCTGAAAAGCGTCGTCCTTGCTCCCACGCAACGGTTATGTTAATTTTCAGTTACGGAACGTGTGTTCAGTAAATCGCCCCGCCGCTCGCGGCTAAGCGGCCGGCAGACCGTGCATCCAAGCGGCGACGCCACGTCGAAGGACATACAGCCATGGCCAGCTTCAATCGCGTCATCCTGGTGGGCAATTTGACCCGCGATCCCGAGTTACGGTACATCTCCACCGGCACCGCCGTGTCGGACGTCGGCTTGGCCGTCAACGACCGCGTCAAGAAGGGCGACCAGTGGGTGGACGAAGCAACGTTTGTCGACATCACCCTGTGGGGTCGCACGGCCGAAATTGCTAACGAGTACCTGAGCAAGGGCTCTCCGGTGCTGATCGAAGGCCGCCTCAAGCTCGATCGCTGGGAAAAGGACGGCCAAAAACATTCCAAGTTGAAAGTTGTGGGCGAACGGCTGCAAATGCTCGGCGCCCGCGGCGAAGGCGGCGGCCGGCCCGGCGGCGGCGCCGGACGCAGCGGCGGCCGACCCAGCGGCGGCGATGAGCCGCAGTACGACGAGGCCGAGCAATACTCGCCGGCCGGTGGTCCGCCGCCGAACGAAGACATTCCCTTCTAATTAGCGAAACGAAGTCATGAGAACCATACAACGCAAGCTCCGTCACAAGCCCAAGACACCATTCCGGCCGCTGCCCGTCGGCCCGCGCGGCGGCATCGAACTGCTCTTGATCCATTCTGTCGAGCACGTCGGCAAGCAGGGCGAGGTAGTCGAGGTGAAGCCCGGCTACGCCTACAACTACTTGATTCCGCAAGGCCTGGCCACGATCGCCAACGACCACCACAAGCGGATGGTCGAAAAGCACAAGGTCAAGCTCCAACAGATCGAGCTGCAGCGGCAGGCCGAGCTGCGTAGGCAGGCCATCGAGATTTCCAAACAAAGCATTACGATCGAGGCCAACGCCACCGAGGACGGCCATCTGTACGGCAGCGTCGGTCCGGCCGATATCGTGGCCGCCCTCAAGAACAACGACATCCACCTGGCGTCGGATCAAATCAAGCTGGAAGGCCCGCTCAAGGAGCTGGGCCTGTACACGGTCAAAGTCCGCTACTCGGGCGAAGTGGAAGGCGAGCTCAAAGTCTGGGTGGTGCCCGCCGTCGCCGCGGATTCCGCAGACAAATAGCCCGGCCATCTTGGCCGGGATTTGTAAATAGCCCGGCCATCTTGGCCGGGACTTGTAAATAGCCCGGCCATCTTGGCCGGGACTTAACGAGCTGAGAGTTTGGATGTCGCGCTATCGACCCAAGATGGGTCGGCTATGTACCCTTTGCCCCTCTCGACGGATCGCCCCGTGGCCACGGTTGAAGAAAAACAACGGACTGACTCCCGCGACGGCCTCGGCCAACTGCTCGACCGCCAGCCGCCGCGGAGCCTCGAGGCCGAGCGGGCCGTGCTCGGCAGCCTGCTGCTCTTGCCGGAAGTGGCCGACGAAGTGGCCCTCATCATCCGGCCCGAAGATTTCTACGACGATGCGCACCGCCGCATCTTCACCCACATGCTGGCCCTGCACGAAGACGGCCGGCAGGTCGATCCGCTACTCTTGGGTCAGCGGCTGAAAGACGCGGGCGTGTCGGAAGCGGTCGGCGGGGCCGCGTTCCTGCTCGAGTTGAGCCAGGAAGTCTCCACCGCCGCCCACGCCGAATACTACGCCCGCATCATCCGCGACAAAGCAGTCCTTCGCTCCCTGATCCACGCCGGCACCGACATCATTCAGGAAGCCTACGAGCCAGCGGTGGATGCCCGCGAAATGCTCGCCCGCGCCGAACAGCGCGTATTCAGCATCCTCGACACGAAGGGCGACACGCAGGTGCGCACCGTTCGCGAGGTGCTCCACGAATCGCTGGCCCGCATCGACGCCCGCATGCAGCGGCAACATGCCTACGGCGGCCTCGAAACCGGCCTCATCGATTTCGACGAATTGACCGGCGGCCTGCACGATTCCGAGCTCGTGATCCTGGCCGCCCGGCCCAGCATGGGCAAAACGGCCCTCGCGATCAACATTGCCGAACACATCGCGATTGACGAGCACGGCCCGCGCAAGCCGGTCCTGATCGTCAGCCTGGAAATGTCGGCGCTCGAATTGGGCGATCGCTTGCTCTGTTCGCGGGCCCATGTCAACGGCCATCGCTTGCGCAGCGGCCAATTGGGCCGCGACGACAGCCACAAGCTGGTGCAAACGGCCGCCGATGTCAGCAAGGCGCCGCTGTTCATCGACGACTCGCCCAGCCGCAACATGACCGAGATCGCCGCCACGGCTCGCCGGCTGCGGCGTCAGGACGACCTGGCCCTGATCGTGATCGACTACCTGCAGCTGATCGAGCCGGACAATTCGCGCGATCCGCGCCAGGAACAGGTGGCCCGCATTTCGCGACGCTTGAAGGGCCTGGCGCGCGAATTGAGCATCCCCGTCCTGTGCCTCGCGCAGCTCAATCGCCAGGTGGAAGCCACGCGCGACAACAAACCCCAGCTCAGCCACCTGCGTGAATCGGGCGCGATCGAGCAGGACGCCGACGTCGTGGCCTTCATCCACCGCGAGGAGTTCTACCAAACCAACGACGAGGACCGCGAGCGGTGCAAAGGCCAGGCCGACCTCATGATCCGCAAGCAGCGCAACGGCCCGACCGGCGACATCAAGCTCACCTGGCTGCACGAATTCACCCGCTTCGAAAACTGGCAGCAGCCCGAATACGACGACTTCGCCAAATTCGCCCCGGTAGAGGATTTCTGAGGTAGAAGCGCTGCTAGCGGAATGCTTCCCGTACGGAGCACTCGGTACAAAGTACTGAGTACTTCTGCTGCCGCCGGCCCGTCCAATTCTTGTTTCCCGGCTCCAAATCCGAACCCCCCTTGCCGCTCGCCGCCCCTTTCGCTATTTTTCCGCGGCTTCAAAAGGCGTCGGCGCGGACATTTTGCGCGGCTGCCCGCTCCCGTTGCGGGTCGGCCGATCGGCAAATCGGTCCGCGGCCGAGCACGCCCGGCGAAGCCATGCTCGCGACGCCCCGTCGCACCAATCTCATCTTACCCGCAAATCTCCGACGTCAGTCACACCACCTTGTCCCTCACCTCCTTGTCGACGCGCGTGCTCTCGACTCGCCGCCGGGCCGTCGTCGCGGCGATTGTTGCCGCGGCGATCATGCTGCCGGCGCCGGCGCCAACGTTCGCCCAATACGGCGCGGGCGGCATGGGCGGCGGGGGCATGCCAAACATCCCGCAGTCGATGTTCGGCGACAAAAAACGGCAGCGCGACGACGAAGTCCGCGGGCCGTCGCTCTCGGCCACCGACGAGCCCGTCGCCGAAATCCGCATCGTCGGCAACAAAACGATTCCCACCGATCAGATCCTCCAACAACTGCAGACCCGCGTCGGCCGGCCGTTCGATCCCACGCTCGTCCAGCGCGACGTCCGCAAACTCTACTCGCGCAGCTGGTTCCTCGATGTCCAGCCGTCGTACGAGCAGAAAGCGGCCGGGCGCGTCGTGATTATCAAGGTCGTCGAGCGGCCCGTCATTCGCTATGTCCGATATCTGGGCCACGAGGGCATCCGCGAGAAGAAGCTGGCCAAGGAAACCGGGCTGAAAGTGGGCGGCTCGCTCGATCCCGAAGCGGTGCAGGAAGCTCGCCGCAAACTGATCGATCTGTACCACCGCACCGGCTACAACAACGTTCAGGTCTTGATTCGCGAGGGCGCCAAGTCGACCGACCAGGGCGTGGTGTTTGTGATCCACGAAGGGATGTACGAAAAAATCTGGGACATCGAGTTCGTCGGCAACGAATTCGTCAGCGGCCGCCGACTCAAAACCCAGATCGAATCCAAGCCGCCGCTAATGATGGTCTTCAAAGGCTACGTTGACCGCGAGCAGATCGCGGCCGATCGCGACAAGCTCACGGCCTACTACCGCGCGTTCGGCTTCTTCGAGGCCAAGGTTGGCGAACCGATTATTGAGTTCGACGAGAAGAAAAAATGGGCGACAATCACGTTCGTCATTCACGAAGGCCCGCGCTACGACGTCGAGGAGGTCCAGTTCATCGGCAACAAGATCTTCGCCAACACATCGTTGGCGATGGGGCTGAAGCTGCCCTCCGGCCAGCCGTTCGAGCAGGCCAAGATGAACGCCGACGTCGAGCTCTTGAAGGAAATCTACGGCAGCCAGGGATACGTCTTCGCCGACATCCAGGCCGAGCCGATCTTCCTCGAAGAGCAGGGCAAGCTGAAGCTGATGTACCACATCGAGGAAGGCAAACAGTGGCGGATCGGCAACATCTACGTCCACATCGAGGGCGACACGCCGCACACCCGCATCCAGACCGCCCTCAACCGGCTGTCGTTCCGCTCGGGTGAGATCGCCGACATCCGCGAGGTCAAAGCCAGCGAGCGGCGGCTGCAGGCCAGCGGCCTGTTCATGCACGATCCCATCCGCGGCATAACACCCAAAATCAGCTATCGCATTCGAGAGCTAGACGACACCGAGATGGCCAACAAGAACGGCGGCTCGAGCTTCCGCGGCCAAAGCCCGGACGGGTACGGCGCGGAGCTGGGAGCCGGGAGCACGGAGCAAGGAGCAGGCGGCGCAGGTATGATCGCCCCCCCCTCCGTGCTCAGTACTCAGTACTCCGTACCTGGTACTCCCGGCTCCCGGCTCCCAGCTCCCACCTCTTCCGCCGGCCCGCCGCTCATCGCGCCGCCCGGCTCGCAAACATTTGTCGTCCAACCGCCGGCCGGCTTCGTGCCGAACAGTGAGCAAATGGACGTGCATTTGTATTTTGAAAACGACACGCCAACGGCCCCGCCGCAACAGTCGCCGACGCAATCCCCAACCGCGCAGCCCCACATCGCCCGCTACCAGCCCGCCCAAGATCCGTGGGCCCCAACCAGTCAGCCCCCGGCGCGCCCGGTCGAGCTTGCCAATCGTCCGCAGGCGGTACAGCCGCAACAACCGTCGCTCCCCAGCCCCTACCAGCGCCTGATCGTCCGCACCCAAAGTCCCTACCAGTCATCCACCACCGCACCCACTGCCGCCGACCGGTACAGCGCCACCACCTACGGCGGCCAGTCGGTCGGCGCGACGGGTCCCGACGCCGTTCCGCCGGGCAGCAACCCGTACGCCGTGCGCCAGGCCGCGATCGCCGATCCCCAAATCCAGCCGGCCCAAGCGACGGCAACAGCGCCGGTGGTCACTGCGCAAGCAATCACGGCCCCGCCATTCGCCCCACCACCATTGCCCGCGCCGCAGCAATACGCGCCCGCCGCGCCGCCAGAGAGCCTCCCGGCCCCGCCACAATACGGCCCGCCGCCCCAATACGGCCCATCCCCCGGCCCGATGCTCGCACCCGATCCGAACATCACGCCGCTCGACCCGCAGCTCCGCAACCCGCAGCTCTTTCCCCAGCCGAATCCCGACCCATTCACCACCTACCCGAACGAGCTTGTTGACGTAAACGTAAATCTGAACGAGGCCCAAACCGGGCGGCTGATGGTCGGGGCGGCCGTCAACTCCGATGCGGGCCTGATGGGCCAAATTTTGCTCGACGAGCAAAACTTCGATTGGACCCGCTTCCCCACCAGTTGGGACGACTTCGCCAGCGGCCGCGCTTTCCGCGGCGCCGGACAGCGGTTCCGCATCGAAGCCGCTCCCGGCACCGAGGTCCAGCGCTACCTGGTCAACTTCCAGGAGCCGTACCTCTGGGATTCGCCCATCAGCCTCGGCCTGAGCGGATCGTTCTTCGACCGCCGCTACCTCGACTACGACGAGCAGCGGATCGGCGGCCGCGTGTCCACCGGTTATCAATGGACCGAAAACGACCTGTCGGCCGTGCTTTCCTATCGCGGAGAAAATGTGAACATCCGCAACATCTCCACGCCGATTCCTGAGCTCACGGAAGTGCTCGGCAGCAATGTGCTGCACGGCTTCAAAGTCACCGTCGCCAACGACACCCGCGACAACGCGTTCCTCGCCACGCAGGGCCACTTGATCCAGCTCGAGCTGGAGCAGGTCATCGGCAGCTTCGATTATCCGCGG
>JBIOWO010000218.1:0-14092 GCA_044868555.1 Lacipirellulaceae bacterium
CTGCGCCTCAATGCCACCAGTGCCAACGCCCGGTTCGACTGGGACGGACCAAGCGGCAATGGTGTTCTGCAGGCCAATGGCAATCAAACGCTCGACATCGACGTTGCGCCGGGTGTGGGCGCCATCGCCGACGCCTTTAGCGGGGTGATGAATCTGGGCACCGGGTCGACGATTGATATCTCCACGGCCTGGGAACTCGACGCCGGCATGATCAACGCGAACACGCCTGACTTCGGGCCGATCATTATTGGTCAGGATCCGGATCCAGGCCCGGCCGCCCACATTGCCGGTGCCGCGTGGACAATGTCCGGCGGCACGATCAATGTCGACGACACATGGGATTCGCTGCAATTTGATTCCGCGTTGACGGCCAGCGGCGGCACGGTCAACAACAGCGGGACGATGATTTTCAACGCCGCCGCAACATTTCAGAGCGGCGTCGACTTCAACATGGACAGCGCTCTGTCATCCCTGGTGGTGAATGCCGTGGTCAATATCGACACGCCCGATTTCGCACTTGATGGGGCGGGCGGCGCTGGCAGCGCCACGATCAATGCGGGCGGTATTCTCGATCTCGATTTGGGCGCCGGCGCTGATCTGATTGTCGAAAACACGATCAATCTCAACGGCGGCGAGCTCGACCTGACGACCTCCGCGGCCACCGCTTGGACGATTGCCAACACGGTCAACGCCGCGGGCGGCGCGGCTTCGACGATCAATAGCGCCGGCGAAACCTTGAACATTAGCGGCGACATCAACGTCACGGCGAATTCAACGCTGGTGATCAACTCGGTCACCAATTTCACCAGTACAGCTGTCGTTGTCATTGATGCCGGCAGCACGCTCAACATGGGCACAACGACGTACAACGGCGGCAGCTACAGCGGCGCCGGGCTCTTGCGGCCTGGAACGGCTACGATTGCTGCGGCAACGACCTGGGGCGTGGGCACCGTCAAATTGGACGACGGCGTCCTCACAATCAACGCAAATCTCACCGTCAACACGAACGCCGTCGACACCACCGTCGGCGATGGATATGACGGCTCAATGACCATTGCCGATGGTACGCTGTTGACCGTCAACATCGACGGCGGCGGCGCGTGGACGGTCGACCCGGCAGGCGACATCAACTACAACGGCGGCGGCGGAAGCGACACCTTCCTTGCCGGATCGAATATCATTCTCAACGGCATGCTGAACGTCAATTTAAGCAGCGGCCAGACCAATGCCGTGCTCAACATTGGCAGCACGGGAACCGTCAACCTGAACGCGGGATTGCGGCTGAATGCCGGCGACAACGCAGCGAACTCGAACACAATCGCCGGCGGTACGGTCAACGGTCCCGGCACGCTCAGCGCCGGCAGTACCCGAGCCCTCATTGGCTTCGGCACGATCAACGCGCCGATTGATTTCGACGGCGGCGGCACTCTGAAAGCCGACGACGGGACAATGACGCTGAGCGGCGCTATCATCGACGTAGGGTTGATTGGCACCAGAGACACCGACGCCATCCTCAACGTTGTCGGCGCGTGGAATTCGAGCGTGGCCGATTTCGTGGACTTGATCGGCGGCGAGCTGACCGGTGGCACGATTACGATTGATAACGCGCAAGGTATCACCGGCTTCGGTCTCGTTTCGGCCCGCGTCATCAATAATCAGCGGATCCACGCGGTGGGAGCACCGGTCACGCTGGTTGTCCAGGAGCCGGGCAACAATAACGACTGGGACGGAACCCTTAACAACGGCTCGCTCAACGCGTCGGCCGGAAATCTGGAGGTACGCGACAACGCCTCGTTCCCGTTCGGCGGCACCGTAAACGTCGGCTCCGGGCGACTATTCTTCGCCAACGGCTTCGAGATTGAGTTCGAGCCGGGTTCATCGCTTAATCTGACCGGCGGCACGTATCGCTCCACGAACGCCACCGACATCGGCGGCACGGTGACGATCGGCGCCGGCACGTCGGCGCTGCAGATTACGGGCACCACCATCTTCGAGAGCGGAAGCAACACGACGATCACCGGAAACCTTCAACTGGACAACAGCGCGACTAGAATTAATTCCGGCGCAACGTTCAGCGGCGGCGGCACGCTGGTCAATATGCCCGGCCGGACGTTGACGCTCATCGACGGCGCCGATGTCGACGTGCTCTTGGAAAACCGCGGCACGCTCGTGCTCGGTGCATCGCCCGGACAAACCACTGGCCTGGATTTCGAGCAGACGGCCGCAGGCACCTGGAACGTCGAGCTCAGCGGCACTGGGATCAACGATTACGATCGAATGACGCTCACTGGATTGGCGCAGGTCGATGGCACGCTCAACCTGTCGCTCATCGGCGGATACGTGCCGACGCTCGCCGATCCCTTGCTGACGATTCTCAGTGCCAGCAGCGTCAGCGGGACGTTTGATGTGGTCAATCAGCCGCCCACGATGCCGCCCACGTTGATGTTCGATGTGATCTACAACGCGGGGAATATCCAACTCGATGTCGTCGCGCTGCTGGCCGGCGACTACAACCGCAACGGCGTTGTCGACGCGGCGGATTACCCCATGTGGCGCGACACGCTGGGCACGGCAGTGACAGCCTTCAGCGGTGCCGATGGTGACGGCGACGGCATGATCGATGACGACGATTACGGCGTGTGGAAGGCAAACTTCGGCAACGTGGCTGGCAGCGGCAGCGCGGTGGGGCAATCGGTGGCCGTTCCGGAGCCAACTGCATTTCTGTTGGTGCTGTTGGCTGTTTCAGGATATCCGCTGTGTGGACGCCGTGGAGTGAACTTCGCAAGGTAAGCCTCGGGCGCGGGTTAACGGCGGTCGACATCCGGGCGTGATACTCAGGGGCACGCAGCACGTCGCGTGACGTCTGCCGTCAAGAGAGTCGTCGCCCCATGCGCGGGGATGCTCGAACCGGAAAATCCATTCGCGTTTCTCCTACCTTGTTTCTTCATGCGGCGCGAACCGCGATCGTTCGACGGTCGATGTGGCGCATAATCCATCGCCCTCAATCCATTGGTGGCGCGCCGTGCAAATATTCCGCGCCGAGGCAATGTGTGCGAAGTGACGAAAAACTGCAATCGCCCGCCGTGGAACCTCAAGAGATTTGACTTCTCATCGCGAGCGATCCGAGCGGCGAGCGAGATATAATGCGTGCGGCGCGAAATTGAAGCAGGGCCGCGCCGTGGGGTAAAACTCAACCGGGGCAGGCCGGTATGCGGTTGGGGTTGGACCATGAGCTTCACTTCTACGAGACAGGCAAAATGCGATCCCACAGCTATGAAAAGGTCATTACTCTTCAAACTGCAATCTTCATCGCTCTAGCCATTGGAGCTGCACACGTTCATGCGGCGGACGCGACTTGGACCGGGGCCACCAGCACGGCCTGGAATAGTGCGCTCAACTGGCTGACCGTTCCCCCAGGCGGCATACCCGCCAACGGCGACGGGCTGATCTTTGACAGCGCCGCTCCCGTCAATCAGCCGTCGAATAACAATATCAGCGGCCTCACGTTGTCCAACATCAATTTCGACGCCTTGGCCGGCTCGCACACACTGGGCGGCAACGGCATCAATCTGGGCTGGAGAACGACCGGCACCGGCACGCTGTACGAGGGCAACATCACCAACAACTCTGCCGCAAACCAGACCGTTAATAATCCAATTACGCTGGACATTGCCCGACATGTGTTTTCGACCCAGGCGAACGCGCTGAATCTGAATGGTCCGATTACGCAAACCAAGAATTCAGTCGCTCGTTTCCTGAATGGCGGCGGCGGCGCTATCAATCTGACCGGCTCCGGACTTGCGAACACCAACGGCATACTGGGCGGCTGGGCAACCGTTGGAAACAATGCCGGCTTTCCGGCGATCGTGAACGATTGGGCCACGCTCGATGGCAGCAACAACGTGGTGCCGTACACCGCTTACACCGAGGTCGCCGACGGCGGAACGATCGCCGACGGCCCCGCTACCAACGTGCGCATCACCGCGGCATCGACGACAGCCGTTACGATGGCCGCCGCCGGCGACACTCACATCAATACGCTGATGCTCGGTCCGAGCGGCACAGCGAGCAATTTGACTGTCGGCACCGGCAACAGGTTGGTGCTCGGTCAAAACGGCGGCATTTTCAACGCCTCGGCCGGCAATGGAAACACAAACAGAAACTTGACCATCGACACGACCGCCGGCGGGTTGGGCACCATCACGGCTGGCGACGGTGTGAATCCGGCCACAATCACGATTACCGGTGCGAACATTTCGCCGAATAACACCGGGATCATGAACATCAATTCGCACATCACCGATAATGGCTCCGCTAAAGTTAGCGTTGTTGTCACGGGCGGATATGTTACTCCCAATGCGGCGTCGGTGAACACGTTTTCCGGCGGCCTGTACATTCTTTCCGGTCGGTGGTCGCAACCCAACGGCACCAGTATTGGCGCCGGGCCGGTCTACATTTTCCCAGGAGGTCTGATCAATCCTGGGGCAGGAACTCCGGTGACCATTGCCAACGATTTGTTTATCGCCGGCAATGGTTCCGACGAAAACGCCGGTCAAGGCGCGATCCGCATGTTCCAGAACACGAGCGGGAACGCGACGCAAATAACCGGAACGATTACGCTCATGGCGGACGCCTCAATCAATTCCAACGGCCTGACGCAGGCGCAACACCTCGCCAATCGCTACGTCGGTGTCAGCGGAAAGATCACGGGCCCCGGCGGATTGGGACTTGGGTCGCCAGTTACGACCGCCAACGCCGGCAGCGGCATCGTCATCATTGGACCAATCTCCGGCCCGGGCGTGAAAAGCGACTACTCGGGCGACACCACCATCAATGGCGCCGGCGGCACCGTCGCGGCGGGGCTGAAAATTGGAAATCCGGATGCCGACAACATCTTGCCGCACGGTGCGACCGGCAGCTATTCCGGAGGGCCCACGGGCAACATCATCCTTAACTCGGTGTCCGGCTCAACGCGCTCCGCCCTATTCGACCTCAACGGCTCGCAGCAGATTATCAATGGATTGTCCAACACGGCATCGGACCCCCTGAACGACTTCGTTCAAAGCTCGTTGCCGAACGGTCATCTGGTCATCGGCGACAGCAACGCGACCGCGACCTTCGACGGTATCATTCGGGACAACGACGGAGTGGCGACGACCGGCACTTTGGCGATTACCAAGATCGGCACCGGCACGCAGACGCTCACTGCCCTCAGCACTTACACGGGCCAAACGCGGGTGAACGGCGGCGTGCTCAGCATTACCAACGCTTACCTGGCAGATACCTCAAATGTCGGCGTCGGCGGTAGCGGCGTCCTGGATCTGAATTTCGTCGGATCGGATACCGTGAGCGCCTTCTATTTGAACGGCTCGCCACAAGCCTCGGGAACTTGGGGTTCCTTGACCAGCACGGCCACTCATAAGACCGCGCGGATTTCGGGCACCGGCATCCTCGACGTTGCGAGCGTCGGCCTGCTGTATGGCGACTACAACAGCGACGGCAAAGTGGACGCCGCCGACATCGTCGTCTGGCGCGAAAACGAAGGCACTGCCAACGTGCTGCCCAACGACGCGATCGGCGGTACGATCGGCAAATATCAGTATCGGCAGTGGGCGGCCAACTTCGGCGCCTCGATCGGCGGCAGCGGCGGCGGGCTCGAACTTTCCGCTGTGCCGGAGCCCGGCGCGGCCGCCTTGGCGCTGCTCGCCGCGGTCGCCTGCGGCTGTATCCGTGGACGCCGTGGAGTGTGACACGTGGTTCGAAAAAAGAGCGGGCGAATTTTTCCGGCCGATGCTCGTCGCGCCGACCAGCGGAGGCAAGTCCGCACAAGACTTACGACTTGCGGAGTGCACCGATCGCCAGCGCCAGCCAGCCGACGATCATCGCTACACCGCCGACCGGCACAACCGCACCCAGCCAGTTCCAGGCCGGGTCGGCGAACGTCATGACCTTTAGCAGGCCGGAGAAAAGCAGCACGCCGATCAGGAAGCACCACGCGGCGAGCCGCCACCAGCCGGACGTGCTCTGTGCCAGTGCCAGGCCGGTGATCACGATCGCCACGGCGTGCACCAACTGGTAACGAACGGCCGTGTCGAAGATCTCGAGCCGGCGCGTCAAGTCGTCGCCGGCGTAGCCCAAGCCCGCCAGAAAATCCTTGAGGCCGTGGGCGCCGAACGCCCCGAGCCCGACGCCGATGGCGCCGACGAGTGCGCCGATGGCAATCCAGCATCGAGCAATAGATGGCATGGCGACGTGATCGCTTGCGGCTTCGCGGCTACGGTGTGTTAATGCCCAGGCGTTCTTCTTCCTCTTCCTGAATGATGATCCGCGGCGTGACCATCATCATCAGGCTTTCCGTCGTGCGGCCGATGCCCACGTTGCGGAACAGCCGATCGACGTACGGAATCTTCGACAGGAGGGGCACGCCGAATTCGTTGCGGCCCTCTGAGAGACGCTTGATGCCGCCCAAGAGCACCGTGCCGCCGTCGGGCACGCTTACGGTCGTCACCACCGATACGAAACTGAACGAAGGCAACTGCACGGTGACGCCGCTGCGATTGGTCTCCGATTTACTGTCTTCTTTGGCTTCATTCTTGCCGTCATCGTCGTCGTCGCTCGAAGCGCTCGAGCTGCTCGTCGACGACTCGCGGCCCTCGAAGGTGAATTCATCGACCTGGCCGATTTGCGTGAAGAACGGCACGACCGTCAATCGCACGTACCGCCGATCGTCGGAGACCACCGCCTGGATGGTCATCATCGTGCCTTCGTTCAAAACGACGATCACCGGCTGCTGTGCAGCGACAAATTCGCCCACGACCGGAATGACGCCGATCACGAACGGACGCTGCGTGGCATCGGCCACGAACGCCTGCTGGCCGTTGAACAGCGTCACTTTCGGTGCGTTGAGCACGTTGGTGCGCGAGTCGCTCTGCGCGGCCTCGATCAGGAAGAACGCCTCCAGGTCGCTGAGGATGGCAAAGCCAAACGTCGCGGCCCCTTGCACCTGGCCGCCGAACGGAACCAATTGCGTCGCCGCGAAGCTGCCTTGACGGAACGGGATGTCCAGGTCGGCCGTGTAGTTCGGGAACGGATTATTCGGCAGCACGGGCTGCTGCAGACCGACGGTCGCACTTTGTCGCCCCGGTTCATACGGCTGGCCGGGAACCAGGTCGGCCGTGCCGATCGTGCGATCCTCGATGTTCAACTGGAAGTCGACGCCAATCCGCTCGAAGAAGCGGTCGTTCAGGCGGATGAAGCGGACTTCGATGGTGATTTGAAGGTCCTGGAGGCGGCGCAGTTGTTCGAGCAGGTCGGCAATTTCCTCGTGAACGGCCTGCGTTTGGCTGACGACCAGGCTCAGGTTCGTGGGGAACGGTCGGATTTCGGCCTCGCCGCCGCCATTCTCGGCCCACGTCTCCGTGGAAACTGTGGAGACGATCAGGTCGATCAGCGAATCGAAGTCGGCGAGCGCTCCGCCGCCCATGCCGCCCGGCCCGGCGCCGATCGGCACCGTCGACGGCGGCATGCTGCCGGTCGGCGACGAGCCGAATTGTTGCGCCACGATGTCTTTGCTGGGCGCAGCGGCACTCTGGTTTTTTCCGCGATCGCTGACCAGCACGGTCGGACCGCCGCCAAAGCCGTTGTTGCCGTAGCCCATGGCCGAGTGGGCGTCGTTGATCAGTCCTTGCAGGCCAATGTTGCTGTTGGGCACGAAGTTGGGAATCGGAATCACCAGGTCGGCCACGTTGTAAATCTTGGCGTAGATCTCGCCGTCACGCAGTTGTTCGCTCGTGATCTTCAGCACTTCGTCCTTGATGACGTAGCTCAAGTGCAGCGGCTCCAGGATCAGATTCAACGCGCTCTTGAGCGAGACCTCTTTGTTCAGGTTGACGGTGATCTGAGTGTCGCTGTTGACGCCCTCCTGGCTCAGGCCGCGCGGATCGAGATGAATGTTGATTCCCGTCAATGCCGACAGGCCGTCCATCACCTGCGAGAGCGGCGTGTCCTGGTACTTGAGCATCACGGGCGTCTTCAGACGGCGCTCGATCTCGAGCTCCCGCTGCGTGCGGCGCTCGCTGCGCTCGCGCGAGCCGACGCGCTTGTTCACAAACTCGCCCCAATACTTCTTGTCGACGTCCACTTCGTGGCCATCAGATACGTTGCTGAAACTCGACTGCTCAACTTGGTTCCAAGCCAGCCAATTTGCGCTTTCCTTGTCGTCGGCCACTTGGCGATTGATGTACTCGCGCCGGATGAACTTGGCCATATCCCAGACTTGCTTCGCCACCGGATCGTCCGGCGCCAGCTCGATCAGTCGGCGGGCGACGATTTCCATCTCCGCGTATCGCTGCTCGTCGCGCAGCTGATTGAATTGCTCGACCAGCTCAGCCTTCTTCTGCTCGACCTTGGCCTTCACATCGCGATCGTGCTCGACGGCGTCGAGCACGGCCTCGTTGGCTCGATCCAGCTCAATCTCGGCCCTGTGGTCGGCGATGTACTTGTCCGTCTTGTTGATCGTAATTTCGAGCCGGCTCAGCAAATCGCGGCGATACTCCGACGACAGTTGCGAGTCCTTCACCAGTTGCTGTGCGTCTTGAAGGATGGTTTTCGCCCGATCCGGATCCTTCTCGAGCAGACGCTGGGCTTCGGACTGCCGCTTGCCGACTTCGGCGGAAATCTGCTGGGCCAGCACGCGATCGCCCTGCGCCGCCGAGTCCATCAAGGATGGTTTCGCAGCCGGCGAAGTCGACCGTGACGTGTTTGGGCTCGGCAGATTTTCGAAATCCTCCGGCTGTGTCGCCGAGTCACGCGAAGGCACCGCCGGCGATGTTGCCGGTGTGCCTGTGGGCTGGAACGGCGAGTCGGACGACTGCCGGAAGGAGTCCGGCTGTGCTTCCGGATTCTCCAGCGGCTCCTCGTCGGACTCAAACGGTGATCCCTCGGATTTGAACGGCGATTCGGACGAACCGATCGGCGCGGCCGCCGTCGAGATCGTAGCCGTGTTCGGCGGCAAGGGCGAATCGGGCATGGGCCGACCGGCACCGGCCGCGGCCCGCAATGCCTCGGGCAATCGCTCTTGGCGCGGGTCCGCTTGGGCCGTTGCGGCTGGGATTTGCCGGTCCACGGGCTCCGAAGCGAGCATGTGCAAGTGTTCCTGCAAGCGATCCCGGTCCGCCGGATCGAGCTGGTCGCGCATCAGGTGCGCCTGGTTCAGCAACTCCAGCGCCGATTTGCGGTCGTGCATCCGGAGCGCCGCTTCGCCCGCATCCAGCAGGTCGGCCGCCTCGTTCGTTCGTGGCAACCGGGCGGCGGGCGCGGGAATTTGCGCTACCCGTTCCGGTAACGGCGCCGGCGTGTCGGAAGGCGGCGGCGTCGACTCGGGCGGCAGCGAGAGCGGCTCCGGCAGCATCGCCCAGCGCTCGTCGCTGTCGATAGCTGGAACGGGCTCCGTTCCCGCGGCTTGAATCACGCCATTCTCGCCGGCAGCTTGCGCGTGACCGGCCTGCTGCGCGTAGCGCTGGGCGCCGGGCCGCATCGTGGCGGCGGCCGGTTCTGCGCCGCGCGCATCTTGACGCGCGCGGACAATGTCCCAGGCCAGTTGCGACGGCCGGTCTTCGTCCGGAAGGAATTGCGAATCGGGCACGCCCGCGGCACTCGCCTCGCGAACCAGCTTCTCCGCCAGGTCGAGATCACCTGCGGCCAGCGCTTGCCGCGCTGTCTGCATGCGGGCAAGCACTTGTTGTTTTTGGATCGTCCCGACGGGACGAGCGTTCGGCCCGGCTTGACCCGCGACATGGTATGCCGACCGTTGCGGCGCTGCCAGTCCGTTCGACTGACCAATAGCGCTGGAGGTTCCGCGCAAAGTGGGCGGCAGCGGTGCATCCGGCAACTGCCACCTTTGGTCCTGGGCGAGGCCGGCATCCTGCGTCGGCACGTCGCCAGAGGCCTGTGAGACCGGGTCGACACCGACTGTTTCAGGACTGCCCGTCGTTGCGGCAAACGGGTTGGCGACCGGCCGACCAATCGTCGGCACGTTTTCGGGCACATTGGACGTCGCGGAATTCGGATCGCCGTACTCATTGGCGGCCGCGGTTGGCGAAATTGGCTGCGACGACGGCCCCGACGGCAGCGGCATGTTATTGCTCGCGATCGGCGGCAGCGGCGTGTTCCGCCCCTCGAACGGATTCTTGCTGCCGTTCGGATCGCTACCGGCCGCGGGCGACGGCGGGCCGGACGCAAAGCGACTTCCCGGCTGCGATCCGGCCGGCGGCCGTTTCATCGCGCCGCTCTTATGCGCGGCCTGAGCGAACTCGCGGCGCACGGACGACGGGGTCGCGCCGAAGTGGAAGATCGGGTAGTGAACGCCAGCGTTCTCGGCGCGACTCAATAGCACATCCGCCTGGTCCAGATTTCCGTCTTTGATCGCCGTACGGGCCTGGCGGAGCAATGCATCGACGTCGCCGCGTGTAAGGTTGCGATTGGCGGGTTGTTGAGATGCGGGTGAATTGGGACCTGCCGGTTCAACCGCGCGCGCCGGGAAAACCAGCGCCAGAGGACCAAGCGTCCCCAACAGCACCGAGAGTGCCACGAATACTGTTGAATTCCGTTTCGCGTTCAACTCGCTTCTCCTTCTAACGACGCACCGCCGGATCGGCAGCACTCCCAGCGCCCCGTCGGGCACAGGGATCGATCGCTCGTTCATGGCTGGCTCAACCTGGATGACTCGTGTCGCCACAGCTTCGCCCGCCGTGGCGGGGCGACTTGCCGTGGCGCGTCTGGAACGCGCCCAAGTCTGGTTCGTTGTGTTGGACAAGGTGGAAATTGCCCGCGGCGCGCAAGCGGGGGTCGTTGGCGACCAGACCGAAAGCGCAGGCGGACAAGTTCCCAGGGGTAGCTGACAATTCCTGGCAGATGAGGAGCGGGAAATTACCGGGGGGAAACAACTGGGTCAAGCCCATTTTCCCGATCAGCCCGGTCCGCGGTGCCAGCCCGAATTAGAGTGAAAACGACGAGGACAGCGCATTGTCGCATCGGAGATTTGCCACAGAGGTCACAGAGAGGCAGATGAGAATTTCAATATTTCTCTGTGCCCTCTGTATTCTCTGTGGGTAGTGCGAGTTAAGACGTCAGCTTGCATTGGGGTCACAGCAAGCTGCGCCTCGACACACGCGACGCTAGCGTCTATCACTCGCCGCGGCCGCCGCGGCCACCGCGCATGAAGCCGCCCTCGCCGCCTGCAGCGCAAATTCCTCAAAGACGCTCCGATCACACCTGCGACCATGAATTGTGTGCCGGGCTCAGGAATCGCGTGAAGTGGGCCAATGTATGCCCCAAGATATGTTTCACCGTTTGTATCCAAGTCGACAAAAGACAGCGACATTTCTCGGAACGTAAAGGAATTCCAAGCTGCAACATTTGCTGTTAGATCTTGTGAGGAAAGTATGTCTGCCAATCCTGCAAGAACAACGGTCGGGCGATATGCAAGTTCGCTGTGTGATGGGATTGTGCCACAATTGAAAACGCCCTGCGTTAGGCATGTGAGCGAGATATGATCGCTGATACCCGGTCCTTGATCCACGATCGGGGTGTTAGCGGGGTCGGCAATGCTTCCGGTCAAAGGAATTTGATTTGGTGAGTAGTCGTTCCGCACTGCGATCTGAAATCCAGCAATCTTCAGTGTCTCGCCACCCAACACAAATTGCATGGTTCCGGGTTGCGGATACAGCGGTCCGCCACTCGCAGGATCAAACGTGAAGGTGGCGGCAAGTGTATCGCCGACGGAGGCATTGAATGGCAGGTTTGTACCACCTTTCGAGGACAAGATACTTGCGATCTGTGCTTCAAACGCAAGCGTGACCTGCGCAGCAAGGCACGGATGACTCAACGTGTTTACTATGCCGACGACGAGGCCCAGGGCGAGCGCGTCGTGCAACAGCGACCCGGTAAGCGTTATTGTCCGTCGAAAAAGTTGGGCCATCACAACTCTCCTGCTCGCTCCAGCACAACCCATCTTTAGGGGGGCCGTCAATCTCTTATTGCGGTCACGGGCTGCGAGTTCATCAAATCCTCGCGCAGCGGTTGTTTCGAAACCACACATGCCAACTGGCATTTCAAGACGAACGGCTATCGACCGGATTCGCTACGAAATTGTTAGGCCGGATCGCCAATCGAATGTCACGCGCGCTGATCGCTTACTGCGCACGATAAACGGTGAAATGCCGCACTTCGCGCAAAGCAATAGCAGTTCTGACCCTTTGTTATTTTGGGGTGGACCTGGCGGCGCGCGCGTATGGGGCGATGAGTTAAAAAGCAGAAGCTGCCCTACTACGTCCCGCCTAGCCCCAAGCGGCTGGTTTGCCGGCGGGCGCAATTACTGCATACACACTTAATTCACTATTGCTTCTCCAAAAAGTGGAGCAACCACCGGGCAGCCCTTGCCCGGATGTTCTGCCACTACAACTATTGTCGCAAGCACGGTAGCCTAAAGGGTCACACCCCAGCGATGGCTCACGGGCTGACTACTGAGGTTTGGAGTGTGCGGAAGCTATTGGAGACGATTCTCGCATGAGTTCATCATCTATTCTCGACCGCCCACCAAGAATACCCCCAACTCACTCGCTAGCGGCGGGTCTTGCGCTCACCCCAGTGGGTGCGGCGATTCAGGGCTTGCCCGGTGGCATCCTGCTCGGCGTGGGCGTGGGCTTGCTTATCACCGCAGCATGGGACTTTGGCCGCCTTCGCTTTGTGGCGTGGCGGCGAGGCAAGGCCGAATGACCTGCCCACTTAATTGACCACCACCCAGTTGTTGTGAGAGTACGGGTTCGGTAGTTCCGCTGCACGGCAATCGACTTTGCTCGGCGGCGGGAGGACGCGACCAGGAGAAAGAGACCGGACCGACGCCCGCGGGGCCGTAACGCAGCGCGCGGATGCCCAGTTGAGAATCTCTAATACCAGCGACGCAACCGTCTATCACTCGCCGCGGCCGCCGCGGCCACCGCGCATGAAGCCGCCCTCGCCGCCTCGCCCCATCGGCATTTCGCCGTCGCGGTTTTTCTTCGGCTTGGCGAACAATGTTTTGTGCAATATCACCGCTTCGGCATCGTCCAATTCGTTGCGGATGTAGAGCTCGCCCGACGGATCCAAGAGCAGCACGCGCGACGGCGATTCCATGTCTCTTGTCAGCTTCTCGCCGCCAGCCACATCCACGACCGCGATGCCGGTGAAGAACTTGAACGATTTCTTTTCGTCGATCGATCTGCCGTCGGGCAGCACGTACTCGGTGTCCTCGACCATGTTGGCGACGTATCCGCGGCGGAGCTCTTTTTCATTCGCCGCGTGGATCGCGTTGCCTTCCTCATCGAGGTCAAACGATTCGACCAGCAGCGTCGCCGAGGGCTCCTCGTTAAACGCCTTTCCGATCGGCACCTTGGCCGCGGCCAGGCGGACACTGCCTGCCAGTGGAATGCCGACGGTCGGGGTCGGCTCGCTCCACTCCGCGTAGCGAATCGTGGGCGCCTTGTTGCCGGGACGACCTTTGCCGGCTGCCTTGAGGCGATTCCGCACGGCCGAATCAAGCGTGTTCAACAGCAGTTCCGGGTTGTTCACAATATTGTTGGGATCGTCCAACACCAATTGCACGCGATACTTATACTTCTTGCCGGGCTCGACCGAGAAATCGATGAACCGTAGCAACCAGGAGTCGACGCCTTTCGGCAACACGCCGGCCGTAGCGCCGCCCTCTCCACCGCGGAAGTAGCCCGGACCGCCTCCTTCGCCATCTCCTCGCATGCTGCGGCGGCCCATCATGGCGCGTCCGTAGCTGCTGCGGCCGCCACCCTCATCCTCGCCGCCCCGAAAAACGCTTCGGCCGTAACCGCGGCCCGGCATCCCTTCGCCGCCCGGTCGCCGCACGCTGCTCATGGTGGGATCCAAGGGGCGAGAAAAATTGTCCTCTTCGTTGGTCGGAGCCGCCACGGGCGCTTCCAGCTCCGGTGCGACTTCCTGCTCCATCGGCGGCGCATTGATCGCCAGCGGGATGTCTGGATGAGTGACTTCGGGGCCCCAATCGCGTCCCAGCAGCGGCGGCAATGGA
>JBIOWO010000219.1:0-15238 GCA_044868555.1 Lacipirellulaceae bacterium
CCACGCCGCCGAATCGACTGCCGCGGGCAATCCGCCGTGAAAAATGCCGCCATTAGGGGTAGACCCAGGACGGAAAAACAGGCATAATCACTTCGGGTTGGTGCAGCGAAAATGTATCCGCGCCGGAGCCTTGCGCCTGGCGGCCCGAATGCTCTTTCAGCCGTCCCTCCTGGTGGGCCTCCACTTTGGCCCCTTTCCTTTCAGCCCCGAAAGTAGATGGCGGGCTGAGCCATTCTTCCATTCACAGGAGTTTAGCGGTGGGGAAGAAGCTTTATTGTGGAAATCTTGGTTACGGTGTCACGAGTTCGGATCTGGAGCAGTTGTTTTCACAGTTCGGACAAGTGCAAAGCGCGGAAGTAATTAACGACCGCGACACGGGCCGCAGCAAGGGCTTCGGTTTTGTGGAAATGTCGACCGAAGCCGAAGCGCAGGCCGCGATCAGCGGCGTCAACGGCACGGAGCATGACGGTCGCACGCTGACGGTGAACGAGGCCCGGCCTCGTGAAGAGCGCCGTGGCGGCGGCGGAGGTGGTGGCGGCGGTGGCCGCGGCGGTTACGGTGGTGGCCGAGGCGGCGGTGGCGGCGGCGGTGGTGGCCGCGGCGGTCGCTACTAGGCTGCGGCTCAGCCGGCCGGCTGAAACAGATCATTGATTTTGACGTCGCGCATCGTCCTGTGCGAACGGGGCGATGCGCATTTTTTCTCGACGTGGATGCTGGTCTCAACCCAGGAAGGTACATCGTGGGCAAGAATCAAAACACCTTCGAAAAGCGGCGTCGAGAAGTCGAGAAGCGGCAACGGGCGGAGGAGAAGCGCAAGCGCCGGCAGCAGCGAAAAGATGAGCCGGAGACGGAACGCTCTTCGATGGTGCTGCGTGACGGCGAATTGGTGGACGGAAAGTCGGACGAGTAGTGAGGGCCGCACTTGGGATTGGGTGGCATGCTTTCGCGGCGCGGCCGCGTAAGCATGTGCGATAGACTCGCGAGCATGCTCACGCCGCTCGCGCGGCGAGAGCATGGCACCCATGTAAGTCTTTTAGATCAAATAGTACCAGCCCTCGTGTTCGTTGATTCCGTCCGCGCGGCGCGGGCAGTGGTCGCACAGGTCGTTGCCGATGGATTGGTAGGCGAAGCGGACCGCCTCCAGCGTGCTCGTCCAGAATCGGCCCGTTTCCTGAAACACGAACACTCGTTCGGCGCCCAGCCGGCGCGACAGGCCGCTCGCTTCGATCACTTTCATGAGATCGGGCCGCACGCCGCATAACAGCACCGTCACGTGGGCCTCCTGCATGCGGTCGATGAAGCGATCGAGCACGCTCATGCAAACCGCATCGGCATTGCGGACGCGCTTCATTCGCAGCACGACCACGCGGACGCCCTCTTCGGCGGTGCGCGCGATCGCCTCGAAATCCTGCTCCAATTCGGGCGCTGCGCCAAAAAAGAATTCGCCCTCCAGGCTGAAAATGCGGATGCGATTGCAGGGGACGTCGGTCTCCACCCGCTCGCGGACGACGCGCTCCGGGGTGAGCGTCAACTCGGTGAGTTGGACGCGGGCGGCTTGCGGCACGTACAGCACGAACGACAGAAGAACGCCGATCAATACGCAAAACTCGACGGACACGACGACGGCCGAGATCGCCGTCAGCATCACGATCCAGGCATCGAACCGCGTCGTGCGCAGATAGTAGGCCAGTTGATGCCGGTCCACGAGTCGCCAGGCGGAAAGCATCAAGATGCCGGCCAGGCCGGCCTTCGGGATGAAGTAGGCGTACGGTGCGAACAGCACCACGGTGAGGGCCACGGCCAGCGCCGCGATGACGCCCGACCATTGCGTGCGGGCGCCGGCCTGCTGGTTGATGTTCGATCGCGTGAGCGAGCCGGAGCCGGGAAAACATTGAAACATGCTGCCGGCCAGGTTGGCCACGCCTTCGCTCAGGCACTGCTGGTTGATATCGAGCTTTTGCCGCGTGTGAGCGGCGATCGCCTTGGCCATGGCGATCGCTTCCAATAGCCCCAGCATGGCAATGGCCAGTGCGCCGCTGCTGAGCGTGCGGACGCGGTCCCACTGGAGCTCCGGCAACTGAAACGACGGCAGCTCTGCGGGGATGTCGCTGACGACCTTGACGCCTTGCTCGTGCAGCTTCCAGTACCAGACGGCGGCCGTCGCGGCGATCACCGCCAACAGCAGATCGGGCAGCCGGACGCCCAGCCGCGCGTTTGTCCACCGTAGCACGAGCGCGACGGCGACCGTGCCGATGCCGACGAGGAGCGTGGCCTGGTTCGTCTGGTCGATGTGCGACAGCGTGAGCCAGACACGCTTTAAGAAGTGGTCCTCTCCGGTGCCGGCGGCGGGAATGCCGAGCAGATTCTTGAGCTGATCGAGCACCAACAGGACCGCGGCGCCGAGCGTGAAGCCGACGATCACCGCGTGGGAAACATACCGCGTGAGATCACCCAGTCGCAGCAGGGAAATGCCGGTCTGCACGAGGCCAACCATCAGCGCGAGCAGGATCGCGGCCGGGAGCCGCTCGGCGTCGCTGAAGCCGACGAGCGCGCTGAGGACGGCGATCGATATCGCGTTGGTCGGCCCGTTGATCAGCTGCTTCGAGGAATCCAGGAGCGCGCCGACGGCCGTCATTACGATCGCGGTGTACAGCCCGTACTGCGGCGGGATGCCGGCAATTTGGGCGTAGGCCATCGCCTGCGGCACGGCCACGGCGGCCACTGTCAGCCCGGCCATGGTGTCGGCCGTGAGATCGTGAACGGAATAATTGCGGAGCGAATCGAACGCGGGCACGTAGCGGAACACGGCGTCGCGCAGCGGCGCGAGCGCCTTGGAGTCGGCGGTCGATTTTGCTTGTTCTCCAGCCATCCGCCGATCCCGTGGTGTGTCGACTCAATTCGTTGCGACTTGCTCAGATAGCCGACCCATTTTGGGTCGGTTCGTCGATGCTGCGCGAAGTGCCACAACGCTCAAATCCGGCCAAGATGGCCGGGCTATTTGTGGTCCGGCAAGCGAGCCAATTCTACGGGGCTGGGATTATTGCCGCAACGTGGAGCCGCGGCGCGCCGCGAGTCCCAGCAGTCCTCCTAGCACGAGCGGCACCACGCCGATCAGCGTGAGCCAGCGAGCATATTCCAGGCTGGCCCACAGCATGTAGGCACACGTACCGCAAAACACGAGCGGCGGCAGCGGAAACAGCGGAATGCGAAAGGGCCGCTCGGTTGTGCGGTCTTTCGCCCGCAGCACAAACACCGCGACGCCGGTCAGCAGGCACAGCCCCCAAAAAACGGGCGCCGACCCGGCGACCAGCATCTCGAACCCGCCCAGAAAATCGCCCCACGGCAAGGCGGTCAGGCCGATGCGCGTGAGGGCGGCGTCGAACAGGTCGCGGCCCGTCGACGTTCCCACCAGCGCGATCAGCAGCACGGCGATGGCAGCCTGCACGGCGATCGCCGCGAGCGGCGCGGCGGTGCGGCGGTTCCATCCGCCCAGCCAGGCGAGCGCCGGGTAATCGGCTCCCCACATCGCGTAGATTCGCGGCGCGGTGAGCACCATGCCGTTGATTGCGCCGAGGGCCGAGAGCATCACGAGCAGGCTGATCGCTCGGCCGCCCCACGGGCCGCAGACAAGTTCAAGCACGTCGGTGGCGGGCGTCTTTGTTTGCGCCGCGCCGTCGAAGCCGAGTGCCGCCAGGTAGGCCGCGTTCACGGTCACATAGACCACGGCCACGCCGGCGATACCGAGCACGAGCGCCCGCGGCAAATTGCGCCGCTGGTCGCGGACTTCGGCCGCGACGTACGCTGCGTGGGTCCACCCGCCGTAGGCGTAGAGCACGAAGACGAGCGCGAGGCCAATGTTGGCTGAAGTGATGTGGGTAACCGCGGCTGCCGCCTGCGGCTGGGCGCTCGCGGTGGCAACGCCGGTCCACAAGCCGGCCGCGACTAATCCCGCGATGCCGATTACCTTTGCCGCCGTCAGCAGATTTTGCGTCCATTTCCCCGCGACGACGCCGAGCGCATTAAGCGCCGACAGCGCGATCACCGGCGCGATCGCGAGCGACACCTCGCGTGTGTTCCAGTCAGGCCACAGGCGCACGCCATAATCGGCGAACGCGCAGGCCATGATGGCGATGTTGCCGCTGATGATCGCCGTGAGTTGGGCCCACGCGAACAAGAAGCCGAACCATGGGCCGAACGCTCGCTTGAGATATTCGTAGTCGCCGCCGTCGCGCGGATAGGTGGTCGCCAGCTCGGCATAGCAAACGGCCCCGCACCACGCGAGCACACCGCCGACGAGCCACAACGCGATCGCCCGGCCGGGAGCGCCCGCATTCTGAAACACCGTCGGCGTCGAGCGAAAGATCGCCGTGCCGATAACGATGCCGACGATGATGCTCACCGTATCCCACAGGCCGAGGCGCGGGGCGATGGAGGCAGCGGCGTCGTTGGATGGCGATGGAACTGGCATGCGCGTTTTGCGGGCCATAGAAGGCATGCAGGCAACCTAATCATCGTGATTCTCGCCGAAACTGCCACGATTTGCACTGGACTTCCGACATGGGGTTTCGGATAATGCTCCAGGTTGGTACAGCGAACGTGTATCTGCTGCCGGTTCTTTTTTGTTTCGGCTTGCTCTTCCGTTTTCAGCCGCACCTCCTGGTGGGCCGCCATTTTTGGCCCCTTTCATTACAGCCCCGAAAGTGAAACGATGGGCTGTGCCTCTTTCCAGTTACGGGAGATGCATCGTGGGAAAGAAATTGTATTGTGGGAACCTGGGTTACAACGTCGCGAGTTCCGACCTCGAGCAAATGTTTGCTCAGTACGGCACCGTGAAGAGCGCCGAGGTCATTAACGATCGCGACACGGGCCGGAGCAAGGGCTTTGGTTTTGTCGAGATGGGCAGCGATCAAGAAGCCCAAGCGGCGATCGACGGCATCAACGGCACCGAGCACGACGGCCGGACCCTGACCGTGAACGAAGCCCGCCCGAAGACCGAGCGGAGCGGCGGTGGCGGCGGCGGTCGCGGACGCGGCGGCTACGGCGGTGGTGGCGGCGGCGGCGGTGGGAAGCGCTGGTAGCCACGACGGATGGCGATGCGCAAGTCACATTGAGCGTTGCATCCATTTGAAACACAAACATGCCCGGTCGCGCGTAGCGCGGCCGGGTGAGTTTTTTTTGTGCGCACGGGTGGCACGCCCTAAGCCTCCGGCGCAGGGCGTGGTGGGTATAAATCGTCGAGAAACCACGCCCTTCGCCGGGAGCTCAAGGCGTGCCACACGCGGGCGGCACACCTATATCGGATGAATCATCGGGACGGTTCGATCCATCTCAATATGCACGGGAACAATTCCGGCATACCAGCGGGCACTCGACCATTCCCAGGCAATTGCCCGCTGCGCCAAGCCGCGTCGCACCGGGTTCAAGTGAATGTACTCAATCATGAGTTGCAGAGTATCGAGCTTCTCGACGTTTCGGTCGAAGCCTCCCCCTGGCTGCCAGAATCGGCGTCTCGTTCGGGAACCTTCCTTCACCGTAATGCGAGGTATCCATTCCGATGCATTTTCTTCCAACCAGCGAATCGCCATGCGGGCAACCTGCTCTTTGACGGCGCCTTGAAACTCGCCGATTGCGACATTTGGTTCGCGCGGCGCCACAAGAAGATGTACGTGTTCGGGCATCAGGACCCAAGCCCACAAATCCACTGGCCATTCCTGGCGGGCATCTTGTAGGGCCTCGACAAACCAATGCCGCGTGCGATCGCGGGCGAGGAATTGATATCCCTTGTAGCAAGAGAAGGTTAATTCGCGTGGCGCCATGTCGCCGTCGAATCGACGGCGACGCTTGCTGAAGTAGGTATTGCCAGATATTGGATCGACGACTCGCATGACGCCAAATTGTGACGCAACTGCGCAGACAATTCAAGAAGGCAGGGAAATGGATGGCACGCCCTGAGCGCCCAGCGAAGGGCGTGGCGTTTCGATGACGCGGGCAGACCACGCCCTGCGCCGGGGGCTTAGGGCGTGCCACGCAACTGTCTTACAAAATAAACTTACTCAAATCCTCATCCTTGGCGACCTCCTCCAACCGCTGCTTGACGTACGCGGCGTTGATTTCGACGTGGCCGCGGCCCATGTCGGGCGCTTCGAACGAGAGTTCTTCGAGCATGCGTTCCAGGATCGTGTACAGCCGGCGGGCGCCGATGTTTTGCGTCCGCTGGTTCACGTCGTAGGCGTAGCTGGCCAGCGTGTCGATTGCGTCGGGCTTGAATTCGACGTCGACGCCTTCCGTCTTCAAGAGGGCCGTGTACTGCTTGGTGAGTGAGCTTTTCGGCTCGGTGAGGATGCGGACGAAGTCGTCCTTGGTGAGGTCCTTGAGCTCGACGCGGATCGGGAAGCGGCCTTGCAGCTCGGGCATCAGGTCCGATGGCTTCGCTCGGTGAAACGCGCCGGCGGCGATGAACAGAACGTGATCCGTGCGCACGTAGCCGTAGCGGGTGTTGACGACCGTGCCCTCGACGATGGGGAGCAAGTCGCGCTGCACGCCCTGCCTGGAGACGTCGGCCCCCTTGCCGCCCTCGCTGGCCACGATCTTGTCCATCTCGTCGAGAAAGATGATGCCGACGTTCTCGGCCAGCTCGATCGCCTGGGCGTTGACCTTCTCCTGGTTGATCATCGCCTCGCATTCCTGCTCGAACAGCACGCGGCGGGCCTCGACGACGGTCATCTGGCGGCGGCTCACCGACTTGGGCAGGATCTTTTCGATCATGCCCTGGAAGTCGAAGTCGATCGAATCGCCGCCGGGGCCCATGCCGGGGATCATCATCGCGTGGGCCTTCTGCTCGATCGCAACCTCGACGGTGCGATTCTCCATTTCGCCGGCCAGCAGCATGGCCCGCATCTTTTCGCGCGTCCGTTCGTAGCGTTCCGGGTCGTTCGGCGAATCGATGCCGACTTCGAAATGCGTGGGCGACGGGGCCAGCAGATCGAGCAATCGCTCGGTGACGCGTTTTTGGGCCTCCGGCTCGACGCGCGCGAGCTCGGCCGTCCGCACCAGCCCGATCGCGTTCTCGACCAGCTCGCGGACCATGCTCTCGACGTCGCGGCCGTAGTAGCCGACCTCGGTGTACTTGGTGGCCTCGACCTTGATGAAGGGGGCGCCGGTAAGCGTGGCCAGGCGGCGGGCGATCTCGGTCTTGCCGATGCCGGTGGGGCCGATCATGAGGATGTTCTTGGGCGCGACCTCTTTGCGCATCTCATCATCGAGCTGCTGCCGCCGCCAGCGGTTGCGGATGGCGATCGCCACGGCCCGCTTGGCGTCGCCCTGGCCGACAATGTGCCGATCGAGCTCGGCGACGATTTGCTTGGGAGTCAGTTCACGCACGAATGTACTCGCTTTTTTAGTTCACCACAGAGGGCACAGAGTTCACAGAGGGGGAAATCAGAAATTGCAAGTTGCAAAATGAGAATCGCAAACTTCAAATTGCAGATTTGGCAATTGAAGATTTGCATTTTGCATTTTGCAATCTCTTCTCTGTGTCCTCCGTGCCCTCTGTGGTGAATTCAATAGGTTGAATTATGACGCCGCCAGTTCTTCGATGACGATATTGCGGTTGGAGTAGACGCAGATGTCGGCGGCGATCTCGAGGGCGGCGCGGACGATCTCGGCGGCGGACATGTTCGAGTGGGCCACGAGGGCGCGGGCGGCGGCCAGGGCGTAGTTACCGCCCGAGCCGATGCCCAGGATGCCGTCGGTCGGTTGGATCACGTCGCCCGTGCCGGAAACCAGCAGTGTGTTTTGGGCGTCGATGACCGCGATCATCGCCTCGAGCCGGCGGAGGACGCGGTCGGTGCGCCATTCTTTGGCGAGCTCGGTGGCCGCGCGGGGCATGTTGGCCGGATAGTCCTTCAGCTTGGCCTCGAAGCGCTCCAGCAGGGCGAAGGCGTCGGCCGCCCCGCCGGCGAACCCGGCCAGCACGCGGCCGTCGGCCAGCGGACGGATTTTCACGGCGTCGGCCTTCATCACGGTCTGACCGATGGAGACCTGCCCGTCGCCGCCGATGGCCACGCGGCCCTTGTGGCGGACGGTGAGAATCGTCGTCGAGCGCAACTTATTATCGTGTTCGTTCATGGCACGCCGCATCGTGAATCGGGTGGCTGGGGTCGAGGCCGAGCCGAGCCCCCAGATTGAATCGCTGGGGGCTCGCCGGAAGCTCGACCCCAGGCACCCATTTTCATTCCCACATGCGGGTATTGTCGCCCATTGTGGCACGCGGAGCCAGGGGTTACTCTGGCTGCATGGAACGCCCTGCCGAAGAGAAATTCGAGCCGTTGCCCCGTAGCCCGGAGCTGATGAATCGCGACGATACGGCGCTGCTGGTGGTCGACATGCAGGAGAAATTTCTGGCGGTGATTCCCGAATTTGCGCGGATCATCTGGAATTGCCGCCGCCTGCTGGACGCCGCGACGGCACTCGGCCTGCCGATTGCCGCCACCGAGCAATATCCTGAAAAGCTCGGCGCGACCGTGCCGGAATTGAAGCAGCGGATCGGGCAGGCGCCGGATAAGAAAGCGTTCAGCGCCTGCGTATGCGGCGAGATTTTCGAGCCGTGGCGGGCGGACGGGCGGTTTCGGGTTCTGGTCTGCGGAATCGAATCGCACGTATGCGTGATGCAGACGGCGTTCGACCTGACGGCCGCCGGCTTCGAAGTGTATCTGGCGGTCGACGCGAGCGGATCTCGGCATGCGGTCGACTATGCCACGGCGCTGCGGCGGATGGAGGCGGCCGGCATCATCCTCACCACGACCGAGGCCGCCATGTTCGAGTTGTGCCGCACCGCGGGCGCGCCCGAGTTTAAGACGATTAGCGCGCTGGCGAAGGAGAAACCGCCGACGTGAAAACGAGACAAGGAGATGGGGAGACAAGGAGACAAGGAGATTTGATGGCTGCAATTCCGCAGAGCGTGACGCCGCCGGTGCGGACGTTGTTGGGCCCGGGGCCGAGCGATATTCATCCACGTGTGTTGGCGGCGCTCGCGCGGCCGACGGTGGGGCATCTCGATCCGTATTACCTGCGGGTGATGGACGAGCTGCAGTCGATGTTGCGAGACGTGTTCCGCACGAAGAACCGCATGACGATGGCGATCAGCGGCACCGGCTCGGCGGGGCAGGAGGCGGCGGTCGTCAATCTGATCGAGCCGGGCGAGCGGGTGCTGGTGTGCATCAACGGCGTGTTTGGCGGGCGGTTGGCCGACATGGCGGAGCGGGCCGGCGGCGACGTGACGAAGCTCGAGCGGCCGTGGGGCGAAGTGTTCACGGTGGCGGAAGTGAAAGAGGCCCTTGCGCGGGTGAAGCCGAAGGTTGTGGCGATCGTGATGGCCGAGACGTCGACCGGGGCGTGGCAGCCGGTCGAGGAGATCGCCGCGGCGGTCCGCGATGCGGGGGCGATGCTGATACTCGACACGGTCACCGCGCTGGGCGGCGTGCCCGTCGAGATCGACAAATGGCAAATCGACGCCGTGTACTCCGGCACTCAGAAATGTCTGAGCTGCCCGCCGGGGCTGGCGCCCGTGTCGTTCAGCGACCGGGCCGTCGAGAAGATTCTGAAGCGGAAGGAAAAAGTCCGAAGCTGGTACCTCGACATCTCGCTGATCGCCAACTATTGGGGCAGCGACCGCGTGTACCATCACACGGCCCCAATCAACATGACGTACGGGCTGCACGAAGCGCTGCGGATCGTGCTGGAAGAAGGGCTCGACGCGTGCTTCGCGCGGCATCGCAAGAATCACGAAGCGCTCAAGGCCGGGCTGGCGGCGATCGGCATTGGTTACGCCACGCAGGCGGGTCGCGAATTGCCGCAGCTCAACGCGGTGCGGATTCCGGACGGAGTGGATGACCTGGCGGTGCGGAAAGGGCTGCTCGAAAGGTTCGGCATCGAAATTGGCGCCGGGCTCGGTGCATTCAAAGGCAAGGTGTGGCGGATCGGGCTGATGGGCTGTTCCAGCCGGCAGGCCAATGTGCTGCTGGTGCTCGCAGCGCTGGAGCAGTTACTGGCCGAACAGGGCCACAAATTCGAGCACGGTGCGGCGGTGGCGGCGACGAATGAGGTGTACGGCAAAAAATAGCCGACCCATCTTGGGTCGATTGACGTGCGTTTTGCCGGTCGCGGTTCGTCGGTTGGTTAGACCGGCCAGGATGGCCGGGCTATATTGCGGCGGGGGCGGCCCCTTGCCAGCGGCATTGGAAGCCGTTAGCCTGATAGAAATTCCGCAGTTTCTTACTACGAGGAGGGCCAAGGACGTGCTCGTTCTCAGTCGAAAAATCGGCCAGCGGATTCTGATTGGCGATAAGATCACCGTGACCGTGGTCAAAGTGGGTCACGGCGGCGTGCGAATCGGCGTCGATGCACCGCAAGAGATGGCCGTGGTCCGCGAGGAGCTGGCCACCGAGTTGAATCGGACGGAGCAGGCGCTGGCCTCCGGTCAGTCGGAGACAATTTCCGATTAGCGGGTGGCACGCCCAGAGCGCCAAGCGATGGGCGTGGTATGTACGTCACGTCAAACCACGCCCTTCGCCGGGAGCTCAGGGACGTGCCACACTGAATTCCCGGATGGCCCTCCTACTTCGTTTGCGTTGCTTTGTCGGCCGTTGCCGCTGGTTTGCGTCGCGCCGTGCGTGGTGTGACGACCAGGTCGCTTCGCACGTCGACGCTGGCTGGGCCGTCGATCGATTCGAGCTTGCCGTGCTGGGCGGCGTAGTCGAGCAACCGCTTGCGCTTGGCGTCGAACGGCGATTCGCCGATGGTGGTTTCCTGGCCGGTCGTCGCGCCCCACACGATCCGCGTGCCGCCGCTGGTAATGATGTCGAATGTGTAGATGCGGGTGTCGTTGTGTACTTGCGGCTGCGGCGGCGAGATGATTTCCACGAGCCGCAGTTGTTGCCACACGTCGGCCAGTGCGGCGGCCAATTGCGCGCCGCCGACCACGCGCGGGTCCTCCCAGGCGTCGCCCACGAGCGGCCGGCCGGTCACGCCGGAGATCCGCGGCAAGTAGCGGCGCTCGGTCTCCGTGAGATCGGCATCCGGCAGGCGGATCGCCCGCTCGTCGATCGGCAAAAACGTGACGCCGTGCGGCTCGATCGATTCCACGGCCGCGACCGGCCGGCGATATTTCAGCTCCACGTCCAGCGCACTGGGCAGCCGCTTGGTGATCCGCTCGACCGACGCCACCCAGGGGTGCATTTCGAAGGCGTCGCGGACGCGCTGGGCGAGCGCGTCCCAATCGTCGAGCACCGACAGCGTGCCGACCAGGCCGGCGTCGCGGAGCACTTCGGTCTTGATGTCGGAGCGAATCCACGGCGGCGGCGGCGTGATCTGAATGTCGTCGGCCGTGATCCGATATTGGGGATGGCGGGCAACCGTCGGGGCGTATCGCTGCCAGATGTAATGGGCGGCGAAACCGAGGCCGACCAGGAGTGCGAGCACGACGAACACTCGCGGGCGGAGTCGGACCGGGCTCCGCGAGATATCGGATTCGCTTGAGTTCGATGAAACCATGAGGACACCTCCGTGTGTCTTGTTTCGTTGTGTGGCACGCCCAGAGCTTCCGGCGATGGGCGTGGTCGATTCGACGGGAAAACCACGCCCTTCGCCGGGGGCTCAGGGGCGTGCCACCCGGTTCTACGGATCACCAGATTTCGATTCCGGTCTCCAATTCGACGCCCATCCGTTCGGCGACGCGGTTTCGGACCACGTCGATCAGTTGCAGTACGTCCTTGGCCATTGCTCCCGCGCCCGCAACGAAAAAGTTGGCGTGCCTTTGGCTGACCTCGACTTCGCCCACGCGCTCGCCCTTGAGCCCGCACTGGTCGATCAACATGCCGGCGCTCATCCCGCGCGGGTTCTTGAAGATGCAGCCGGTGTTTTCGTGGGCCATCGGCAGATTGGCCTTCTTGACGATCCACTGCTTCTGCATCCGCTTGGTCAGCTCGGTCGGGTCTTCTTCTTCGAGCTCGAATTCGGCGTCGAGGATCGCCAGCTCGTCGAGGCTGCTCTGGCGGTATGCGAAGACGAGATCGTTCCGCTCGCGGTGCAGGATTTCTCCGCCGCGAGTCATGACGGTGGCCTGTGTGGCCCATTGGCCGATGTCGCCGCCGTGCGTGCCGCTATTGCCGTGCAGCGCGCCCCCGACCGTGCCGGGAATTCCGACGAGCGGCTCGAGCCCTCCCAGCCCGGCGCCGACAGAAATGGTGATCACGTTGGCCAGCTTGGCCCCGCCGCCGACGGCGATGCGGTTCCGATCGCGCTTGATATCGGCGAAGCCGGGATGCGTAAGGCTGATCGTCATGCCGGCGACGCCCTCGTCGCGCACCAGCACATTGGAGCCGCCGCCGAGCAGGCGCACGGCGAGGCCCTCGTCGCGACACCGCTTGACGACCGCCGTCAGCTCGTCGACGGAGCTGGGCTCCGCGAAATACTGGGCCGGGCCGCCCAGCTTGAACCAGGTGCGGTCCGCTAGCGGGACTTTTTCTGCGACACAATCGAGTTTGGAAATTGCGGCCATGGGGCGACCTCGTGGTGCTCCCCAATAGTGACGCGAAGCGGCCGGAGCGTCAATCGAGAGTGACTCGATTGCCGGTGATCAAAGTGCATTTTTTTTGGGTGGCTGGGGCAACGCCCCAGAGTCTCGCGACTGGGGCGATGCCCCAGCCACCCGCCGTTGTAGTTTCCAATTTCGTGCAATGGATTCATGTCGTACCGCCCCATTGCCGAAGGGCTTCGTAGGCGGCCACGGCCACGCTGTTGGACAGGTTGAGACTGCGGATGTCGGAGCGGATGGGGATGCGGAGTTGGGAATCGGCGTGGGCGGCGAGCAAGTGGTCGGGCAGGCCGGCCGATTCGTTGCCGAACACCAACACGTCGCCCGGCTGGTACGCGACATCGAGATACGACCGCTCGGCCTTCTTCGTGAACAGCCACCGCCGGCCGGCGGGTAACTCGGCCGTGAGGGCGTCCCAATCGTCGACCGCCTGCCAGACGAGCCGTTCCCAATAGTCGAGCCCCGCGCGACGGAGGTAGTAATCGTCGACGCGAAACCCGAGCGGCCGGACGAGCCACAACTTGGCCCCGACGGCCACGCACGTTCGCCCCACGCTGCCGGTGTTGTAGGGAATCTCCGGCTGGAACAGGACAACGTGCAGCACAGGCTCGTAAAGCTGGGACATGGCGACTTGGGAAGTGCGATCAAACGAATTATAATGCCGAGCCATTCTATATGAATCGGACGTAGCAAAAGAAGATCCCACGCAAAGGCGCGAAGGCGCAAAGGAAGACAGGGAGAGCACCGCTAATAAGCGCTAATGTTCGCTAATGAAGACCAAGATTCTTCATTAGCGAACATTAGCGCTTATTAGCGGTGCTAATCCGGTTTTTCTGTTCTCCTTTGCACCTTCGCGCCTTTGCGTGAGATAATCCTGTGACAAGGAGCTTGGGTTCGCAAATTCGGTGAGCCAGCAAAAGAAAGGCAACGTCATGGCATACGGTTTCGGCATCGTTGGATGTGGCATGATCAGCGGTTTTCATGCGAAGGCGATTGCGGAGTTGAAGGGCGCGAAATTGGTGGCGTGCTTCGACACCCGCGAGGATGCGGCCGTCAAGTTTGCCGCCGCCAATAATTGCCAGCCGTATACAAAGCTGGAGGCCATGCTGGGCGATTCGCGGGTGGACGTCGTGACGATTGCCACGCCGAGCGGGTTGCACATGGAGCCGGCCGTCGCGGCGGCGCGGGCGGGCAAGCACGTGATCGTCGAGAAGCCGCTGGAAATCACGCTCAAGAAGTGCGACGCGATTATCAACGCGTGCGCGAAGGCCAAAGTGAAGCTGGCGGCCATTTTTCCTTCGCGGTTTCACGATTCGAGCGTGAAGCTCAAGAAAGCGATCGACGGCGGGCGGTTTGGCCGGCTGACCGTGGGCGATTCGTACGTGAAGTGGTTCCGCACGCAGGCGTATTACGACAGCGGCGCGTGGCGCGGCACGTGGGCACTCGATGGCGGCGGGGCGCTCATGAATCAGGCGATCCACAGCGTCGACCTGCTAACGTGGCTGATGGGGCCGGTCGCGGAAATCCAGGCCAACACGGCCTGCCTGGCCCACACGCGAATTGAAGTCGAGGATGTTGCGGTCGCGACGCTGAAGTTCGCCAATGGTGCACTCGGAATCATCGAGGCGACCACGGCGGCGTACCCGGGCTACCTCAAGCGGATCGAGATTCACGGTTCGGAAGGATCGGCCGTGCTCGAAGAAGAGGACCTCAAGGCGTGGGACTTTGCCAAGCCGAAGAAGGAGGATGCGGCGATCCTCGAACAGATGCGGAAGCACAAGAGCACGGGCGGCGGGGCGAGCGACCCGGCGGCGATCGGCCATCACGGCCACGCGATTCAGTTCCGCGATTTCCTCGAAGCGATCCACAAGAATCGCAAGCCGGCGATCGACGGGCACGAGGGGCGGCGATCGGTCGAGATCATCCTCGCCGTGTACAAGGCGGCCGAGACGGGGAAGACGGTCAAACTGCCGTTGAAAGCGGACCCGGTGCTCAAGGCGCGGACGGCGAAGAAGAAGTGATCGCGATGGTGTGGCACGCCCAGAGCTTTCAGCGATGGGCGTGGTGAAGCGGCGCCGAGAAAAACCACGCCCTTCGCCGGGGGCTCAAGGACGTGCCACCCAGCAAGCGGCGACGTGTGCCGCCAAGTCGTTGGTTTGCGGCGTCGTGCCTTCGATGGTGATTTCGCGCGCGGTTTCGCCGATGACGTCGAGACTAATCTCCAATCGCTCGGCGGGCAGCAACCGGGCCACGCGGTCGGCCCATTCGACGAATGTCAGGCCGGCGGATTCGAAGTACTCGTCGGGGCCGAGTTCCAGGAATTCGTCATCGTCCTTGAGGCGGTAGGTGTCGAAGTGGTAGATCGGCAGGCGGCCGCCCGAGTATTCGTTCACGAGGACGAACGTGGGGCTGGTGACGCTGCCGGGCGGGACGCCGAGCGCGGTCGCCACCGCCTGCACGAGCCGTGTCTTGCCGGCGCCGAGCGTGCCGATGAGCGCGACCGTGGTGCCGGGCGGCAATACTTCGGCCAGCGCGGCGCCGATTCGGGCCGTGTCGTGTTCGTCGTGGGCGGTGATCGTGGGCATGTCGATTTACGTTTGCGTGGCTGGGGTCGAGGCCGAGCCGAGCCCCCAGAGAATCAGCCTG
>JBIOWO010000220.1:0-14768 GCA_044868555.1 Lacipirellulaceae bacterium
ACCGGCGAGGATTTGCCGAAAATGAATTCCGCGTCGAAGTGTCGGCCCAGCGCGTTCCAAGCGGCCGAACTTCAATCAAAAATGGTGGTTTCGTCGTTCCGCGAAAAGAGATGAGCTGGAAACGCCCGGTCTCTTAACCGGGCGAAGGTCTGGTTAGAGCTTATGGCTAGGGTTTGGGGTTCAGTGGCGGAGAATGTCCGCCGTGGCGGGAACCCTCCCCCTAGCCCTTGACATACATTGCACCACTACGTACAACATACATAGTATTGCAATGTACCACAGAGGCAGTGTCTGATGTCCCAAACCAAGGAACTCGTCGCCGCGTCGGCAACGAGCATGATCCTCTCGATCGTGAGCCGCGGCGAAACCTACGGTTACGCCATCATCCGCGAGATTCGCGACGTGTCCGATGCACAGATCGAGTGGACCGATGGCATGCTCTACCCGGTGCTCCGCCGCCTGGAAAAACAAGGGCTGCTCGAGTCGCAGTGGCGCACCGCCGAGACGGGCAAAAAGCGGCGTTACTACCGCATCAAGAAGTCGGGCCAGAAAGCGCTGCGCGAGCAGCAGGCGCAATGGCAGCTTACCAATCGCGTCCTTAACAAGCTTTGGAAGGAGGCGCCATGTTTGACCTAGACCAGCAAATCGACCGCTGGAAATCGGCCTTCGCCAAGAAGGCAGCCTGTTCGAGCGACGAGCTATTGGAATTGGAATCGCACTTGCGCGAGGATATCGCGGCGGTGGTTGCAGCAGGGCTATCCGAACAGGAAGCCTTTTGCGAAAGTGTCGCACGCGTCGGTGATCCCACAAAGATCGGCGGCGAATTCGCAAAGAATCAGAGCCGATTCGTGTGGGACGGCGTGGCCCTGCAAGCGAGCGGCGTCGTGGTCCTCCTGGCAGGTCTGGCCGCTATTGTGCTTGCGTCTGTCGTGGGGATGAAAAGCGGAGACGGCTTATTGGGAGCGCACTTCGGGACGATTAGCTTTGCCTATCTGGTTCCGTTCCTGTTGGCTATGGTGGGAACGTATGCCATCTTTCGCGCCGCAATCGTCAAATCGGACCAGACGCAGTTCCGCGATCGATTCGCTCCGCAGTGCCGGTTTCTGCTGGGTGTCGTCGCGCTTGTGAGTGCGACCGGAGTCATCCTGGGCGGCGTTTGGGCTGAGCGTCATTTGGGCCGGTTCTGGGGTTGGGACCCCAAAGAAATCGGCGGACTCTCCGTTGTACTCGCTGGAATGGTCCTCTACCTGCTCCTCACCAGGCTCAAACCAGGCAGCGTCCAGTTAGGACAAGCGAGCTTGATCATGAGCCTGGTCACGTTTGTCGCCTGGTTCGGCCCGGCGGTTTATCTGAATGATGTAGGCCCGGTGGCTCTCGCCCTTCTTGCGGTGGCCTTGTTCGTCCAGCTGTCGATTCTGAGCATCTCGTTCTTCCTGCCCAAACCCTGCTTGGCAGACAGCTAGTATCGATTTCAGATGTAGCGGCGGCTTCTAGCCGCCCTGACCTGAAAAGGCCTCGAGCCATATCAAAGAAATCTTATGAGCGGTCGCACTAACCGTTGGCTCGTTGCCGCAGCCATCGTCGCCCTCATTCTGGGGGCCATACTCTCGCGCGTGATCGAGCCGGGCGTCCGCGTCGAGAAAATAATGCTGGCTACAAACACACCCGCGCTTCGACTTTTCCCCGCCACGCCGGGTCCGCATCCCATTGCGCTCCTGGCTCATGGAAACGGCGGCTCGAAAGAAATGTTCTTTCGTTTTGGCGAGGCACTCGCCGCCGCTGGTTTTGATTGCTATTCCGTGGATCAGGCCGGATATGGAGCATCGCCGCAGTTTTGCTCCCGCACCACCGTCCGGATCTATTTCGTCGAGGCCGAGCGGGCACTTGGAGCGGTCGACGTTTTCATCGGCCATTCGATGGGCGGCGGAACTGGCTCCTGGAGCGTGCGTGAAGCGGAATTTCGCCCCAAGCTTTTTATTGGGGTCGGCTACCCGGCCAGGTTGGGCGAGCACGGGCCGCCGCTCTTGTTAGCAGGTTTCTTCGAGGAATTTTTTCGACCAGCCGAGTTGCGAGCAGAAGCGAATGCGGGGGTTGTCATTTCTCCCTGGTCCGAACACATCCTTGAAGTCTACGATCCGGTGCTCGTGAGGGCGGCGGTCGAAGCCGCGTGCGCTACGGTTGGCAAACCAGTGCCCGCTGCTCCAACGGCGTGGTGGTGGCGATTCGCCGGGCTGGTGCTGGGAATAGCGGGCGCGTTGGTCCTGATGTTTCGCCTGCCTGAACTTTATCCCCGCCTGGCGCGGGCTCGATGGTTTATTTTGCCCGGCGTTCTGCTACTCGCTCTCGGCCTGACGCTGGGGCCGTGGGTTGGCGTGACTCCGCAGTTGCGTCGCTTCCCCCAGCAGCTTGTTCTGCTGCCTGTCATCTGGCTGGCACTCGCTGGTCTGGGCAGGCTGCGACTGCCCCGATGGAGCCTGGCTGTGGTTACTGGGATACTTGCGCTTGCCTGCCTGGCAGTTGCTTCCTACCTGGCTTATCCCCAGTTTGAGAACAGCTTTTTTCTTGCCTACACTCTCTTTTGCACGCTGGGGATCAGCACGCTGTTGTTGTTGCCGAGCACGCTAGTCGGCCGAATCGCCGCTTGTGGCGGGTCGAGGCGTGACGGCGACATTGCCATGGCCATCTTTGCGAGCTACGTCATCGGGCAATTCATGCCACTGTTTTTCTATTGAAGAATCTCCGAGCGTAAGGTAGGCGTGTCCTGGGTCGGCAGCTGTGAGGTCGGAGCTTGCGACGAGGCGACACCTCGAAGTGCATCTTAGGTACGAAATTCAGAAGTTCCTCTTCGGCATTGGGTGACGACTCGAAAGGGCCGACTTGATATGAACTCCGTAACCACGCCGCAGAAACTGCGTTACGGCGAATCATTTCATTCGCTTTCGGAGGGAGCCAGCTGTTTTCAACCAGATATTTGACTCGGCCAATCGTGCGCAAACCTTTCACACAAGACGAGAAACGGCTCTCCGCTGGTAAGCAGCGAAGAGCCGTTAGGGATCTTAGTCGGGGTGACAACACGCCAATAGAACTTTTTCTGGCTGGCGTGGAGGATTGGGAATCCGAATTTCGACGCCGACTGGCCGAAAGCTACGTCCAGCCGGAATTTACACCTACGATTTGGAAAGCGGCTTTCACCGCGTCTGACTGGGCTGGAACAATTCGACGGGATTGCCGGAGGGATCATCGAGAATGATCTGGGAGCCGCCCGGTCCGGTAATAATATCGTTGCGGAACTTGAGTCCCGCGTCACGGAGACGCTTGACTTCGGTGGCAAGATCCTCCACTTGAATATGGATTCTGTTCCATCCCCCGGGAACAGGTTCGCGACCGTCCGGCATGGGTCGACGGCCTGAGCTCGTCTTGCCGCTGAGCAATAGACGCACACCGTCACGAGCGACAGAGGCGAAGGCAGGACTGGCGTCGTTGTCGACGACGAAGCCGAGGTGCGTTGTGTAGAATTTGACGGCGGCCGGGACATCATCGATCATGTAGCGAATTCCGACGGCTGACATTGGCTTGCTCTCCTTCTGTTTTTCCTCGTTCGTAGGACACTTGGCCTCACTCTGTGCTTCGCCGCGAAGAGCGATCGACACGCCCAGCAACATGCTCAAAAGGAAAAGGTTTTTCATGAGATTGCCGTTCTTCATTTCGTGGGTTTCTGCAACGCGGGTACGACACCACGAATAGTACCGTTGCAAATGATGTCGGTATTGGAAGAAATTGACCTAATCGACGGCGGGGAGATGATTGCGCATGACGCGTTCGGTCCGGAGGCGGAGATAGTCGGAGGGGTTCATCCCCGATAACTGCCGAAAATCCCGGATCAAGTGGGATTGGTCATAATATCCGCAGGCCACCGCAACATTTGCCCAGTCCGGCTGCGCGGTCCGTCCCACGAGCATCCGGGCCCGCTGGAACCGAAGTACGCGGCAGAACAGTTTCGGGGTAAGACCGACCTGGGCCGTAAATACCTGAATCAACCGGCGTTGGCTAAGGCCGACGCGCCGGGCGACGCCGCGCACTGATTCTCCGATGCCCGATTGCCCAAATAGGTCGAGTGCGGCTGGTACGACGGCATGATGTTGCCGCACGGGACGCAGACAAGCTGTAAGCGATTCTTCCATCAGGCGGAAGCGCCGTTGGGGCGTGGGGGCAGCACAGAGCCGTTCGCGCAGCTCGAAGGCGAGCGGCCCCCATAGCTCCGCCAAAGCTACGTGGGTATTGGCCAGTTCGCCAACGACCCCGCCAAAAAATGGAAACGCGCCCCCCGGCTTGAAGTGCACGCCCATCATCGACGCGTGCTGCGACGGGTCGATGACAAACGTACTCGCGTAAGGTCCCGAGACCACGGCGCCAGGAAACCGCCTGTATTGGTTGCGATGGATCGGGTCGTAAACCCGCACTTCGTCATCGCTGAGGTTGACGACCAATTCGATCGTTCCGCTCGGGAGAATCCGCTCCCTGGAATGCAGCGGCTTGTCCGAGCACATCCAGAAGTGGTCAATGAATCCGTGGAGCGGCCGAGCTGGGATGTGTGAATAATAGAGCATGCTTGGGGAATTGTATCCCGAGCAGTTTGGCTCTGGCAGTTTCTCCGAGGAAAAGTTCAAATCCCGCCAACAGTCTCATTTGCAACTGCCGACGGGAATTGATGTTGTGAACAGTCGGGCTGAAAGGATTTGAACCTTCGACCTCTTGGTCCCGAACCAAGCGCTCTATCCAGGCTGAGCTACAGCCCGCTGAATCGCGCCGGAGCGCAATACGGTACTCTATCAAAGCCGGCCTCGACGGGCAAGACTCGAATCTCGGACGGTAGTGGGGCACTTGGAAGTACTCATCTCGCTCCGCGAGATGGATTACCCTCTCGCGGAGCGCGAGGAGTACTTTCGTCTTCCGCAAATAGGCCCACTACGACTTCGGACAAGCAAAGCCAGGCTGGCCCCATTTCGACTATCGTCGGCCGTTTTCGGGCGGCTGCGTGGCTCCCGTTACCATCGCGGGCTGGACGACGCGAACCATTACCCCACTCGCCGCGTCTGCGCCAGCGTCCATCAACTCCAGTTTCATCGTCATGTCGCCCATGATTTTTTGAAGCTGGTCGAGTTCCATCTTGCGCGCCGACAGGTCGACCGATTTCTCGCTCCGTGCGCGAAGTCGTTTCTCGAGTTCGTCGCCGCGGCTTTGAAGTTGCTCGATCCGTTCCTCGTACGAGGCGACCAGCGCCTTGTCGGCTCGTCCGCTGCCTCGAAGCTTCATGATTTCGTCTTCGAGCCGCATCAGCTCCGTCTCCACGCGGTCTAATCGCCGCACGTCGAGCTCTTGCAGGATTCGGCCGCTGCCCCCGTCCTCTGCCGATTGCAGATCTTTGGCAATCGCGTAGTACGCATCCATCTTTCGCTTGAGTTCGTCGCCGACATTACTCAGGCTGCGCGCCAATTGATCACGAAACTTCAGTTGGTGCTGCCTTTCCGCTTCGACGACCTTGTCGATGTACGTTTCCACGACGGCATCCACGATCTTTCGCGCCGGCTCGGCCTCGCTTGGCTTGATGGCCATTTGCACGAACATGATCTCCGAGTTCGGATAGAATCCAACCTCAAGCCGCTGTTGCAGCATGGCTTCCGGATTGGGTACACCTTGGAGCATTGGCAGAACCGAAATCTGTGGTGATCGTACCGCTGCGTTCAGGACAGAATAGCTCTTCATCAAGACGAGCTGCGTCTTGCAGAAAATCTCCCACGTCGCGTTGCTTTCCGGCCGATTGCGGCCGTCCATCGCACCAACCGCCTCGCGGGACACTTGAACCAGGGCCGTCACGTATCGTCCGGCGCCCGCCGCAGTTCGCTCCGTTGCTTCGGCCGGCACAGGTGACTCCACCGCCGCTGCCTCGCCCGACTCTGGTGCCGACGCCAGCGCGGTAGCGGCCGGCGGCGCCGGCGCGACCGTTGCGCCAGCTTCCGCATTCGCCGGCTGCTCGCCCCTCAGCCCGGCAACGCCGACTGCCGACGCGGCAAGCGCGAAGAACGCGGCAAATCTCGCAACGCGCGATGAACCTTGAGGCGGATCACTCGATTGACGCAACATGGAAATTCTCCTCATCAATAAGGGACGGGACATGAACAGGCCCACACTTGCGTACGCGGTTTTCGCCGGCTGGGGCCCCAATGCCAACCGGGCCAGAACGGCCGCGTAGCGCCGGCGGTCGCCAAACATTTCCGAGGCGAGCTGGTCGGCCTCGATCTCATGTTCCAGGCGAAGTCGCCGCGAAAGCCAGTGAACGAGCGGATGATAGAAGTGAGCAACGAGTGCCGCCTGGCTCACCAGCCACGTCAGAAAATGTCGCCGCCGGATGTGGGCCAGTTCGTGCGCCATCGCGGCCCGCAGCTCCTCGTGCGACCATTCTCGCCAGGTTGTCGGCAGCAATACGATCGGCCGGAGCCAGCCAATGGTTGCCGCCCCGCCCAATCGCGACGATTCCCGTAGTTTCACGGTCCGTCGAATGCCAAGCTGTTGACACAATGCGTGCGAAAGCTGCATCGCCGTGCCGTCTACGATTGGCGTGCTTTCGCGACGGATACGATGCACGTGGATGAAGGCGAATAGAGTCCGTACCAAGCCCACGGCAGCCGCGATCCACGCCGCAACAACCAGAACTAACCACGCTCGACTTGCCCGACGCGCGACGGCCTCATCGGCCGGAGGCCCAACTGGAAATTCCGGCACTTCGGATTCGTGGAGCAAAACGGCCGGCAGCTCCCGCGCGGGAGATGTGGGCTTGATCAGCGGCTCCGCGGCTTTTTCGCGCGCAATGGTTGCCGGCGTTGCAGCGTCACGCGCAGTGTGGGGCGAAGGCCGATCCCATGTCGCCGCTCTCCACCTTGGCCATGGTGATACGCTCGCGAGCGTCAAAAGGCCGACAACCGCCAGGCTGAACGCGAGCAGCGCCGAGCTCGTACCCGGTCGTATTCTGCGCAAAATCCCATACGCTGCCGCGACGAAGGCTGTGAATATCGTCACTTGCAGCATGCACCACGCAAACGATTCAGCTACGTAACTCATGAATTGGCCTCTCGCACAAGTTTTTCGAGGACCAGGCGCTCGGCGTCCGATAGCTCGTCGTCTTCCATGAGTTGCAACAGCAGCTGGCTGCGCGAGCCGTGAAAAACGCGGTCTACCACATCGCCGATGATCCGTTGGGACACTTCTTGAAAGGATTGTAACGGCCGATATACGAACGGGCGTTTGTGTCCGATTTGCCGCAAGTAGCCCTTGTCGACGAGAATTCGCACCAGAGTGGCCACGGTCGTGTACGCCAGGTCGCGACCGTTGCCGGCAAGAAAGTCGCGCACCGCCACCGCGGTCAATTCGCCATTCCTCCAGAAGACATGCATGATCTCGAGCTCACGTTCGGTCAGTTCTTTTGCCGGAGGTCGAGCCATTGAAAGACACGCTAAAAAAGGCTGCCGGATTGTTGTTTGGTTATTTAGATTTGGTTTTATCGTAATGTACGGCTCGTTGTCAAGTAGATTTACGCTTCGAAGTTATTACGGTTGTCAACAGCGTTCGCCAGCCGCACGCTCCCTCAGTGGGCCCTCACTTCCGCCGGATCCACCTGCCGCCAAAGATGGCCTAAATCCCTTCCGGAATTCTGGCCATCTTTGAACAAACGCCGGGAAAAAAGGCCCCTCTCCGGACACGTGAATTTTGGCCATCTTTGGATTTGGTTGTACCCAATGGACCCACTACCAGGAGTTGGGTTTGGCTCCCGCGCCGGCGGCCGGTCGTGTACGATGCAAGTTCCGGGGCATTCTCAGCGAATTCCGCCAAAGCGAGCGTCATGACAGTCACCAGCCGCGGTCTGTACGCCTACCTGACGATTCTGACCGGCAACCGCGCTGGCACGAATTTTCCGCTCGACGCGCGGCGGAAGACGACCATCGGCCGAGGCACCGATTGCCACATTTCATTGCCCGACCCGCTCTGTTCGCGTGTTCACGCGACCCTGTCGTTCGAACCGGATGGCTGGGTGATCCGCGACGCCGAAAGCCGCAACGGCACGCTGGTGAACGGCCAGAAGGTCGATGAGGCGACCGTGGCCGATGGAAACATGATCCGCGTCGGCTCGGCCGAGTTCGAGTTTCATGAGTCCGAGGAGCCGCCGACCGCCAAGGGCGATGATCCGCAGCTCATGCAGACGATCGTGCAGGACATGCCGATCGCCGTCGACGAGTCGCACGAGGATGCGCTGGCCGGTCTGCCGAGCGTCGAGCAGGTCAAGGAGCTGATGCTGCTCTATCAACTGTGCATTCGGCTCTTGGGCAGTGGCGATCCGAACCGCGTGGTGGAAGTTGCGCTCGATCTATTGAGGAAACGAACGAACGCGGCCGTGGTGGGCTTTTTGAGCGTGAACGACGACGGCGGGCTGCAGCCCAAGATGGTGATCCCCGCCGATGCGGCCCGCCGTGTCACGCTCAACGAATCGCTGACCGAGCTGGTGTCGCGGCAGGGGCACGCCGTGTGGGTGGCCAATCAGACGGCCAGCCCGGAAGCGGGAACGCAGGAGTTGGGCCATTTCGCCGACGCGGTTTGCGCGCCGCTAGTGCGCCGCCGACCCGCCGAGCCCGGTGCCCGCGACGGCGAGCGGACCACGCTGGGCGCGATTCACGTCTACCTCCAGGATGGCCGCTTCCGTCAATCCGATTTCGACTTCATCATTTCGGTGGCCAACATTGTGGCGATCGCGCTGGTGCGGGCCCGCGAGCTGATCACGCTGCAGAGCGACTATCAGCGACTGGTGGAGAGTTCACCCGGCCATGACGAGCTGATCGGCGATTGCCCGGCCCTGAGGAATCTTAAATCCAAGATCAACCGCGTGGCCAAGGCGCCAGGCTGCGTGCTGGTGCGCGGCGAGAGCGGCTCGGGCAAGGAGCTGGTGGCGCGGGCGATCCATCGCGCCAGCCCGCGCGAGGATCGGCCGATGGTCTCGGTCAATTGCGCCGCCATTCCGGCCGACCTCATCGAAAGCCAATTGTTCGGTCACAAGGCCGGGGCGTTCACCGGCGCCGACCGCGACCACAAAGGCTTCTTTCAACAGGCCGACATGGGCACGCTGTTCTTGGACGAGGTGGGCGAGCTGACGTTGGAAGGGCAGGCGAAGCTGCTGCGGATTCTGGAGGGCCATCCGTTTCTGCCGGTCGGGGCTACGGACGAGGTGAGCGTCGATGTGCGCGTGATCGCCGCGACGAACCAGGATTTGCAGAAATACGTTCGCGACAAGCGATTCCGCGAGGATTTGTATTATCGCATCAGCGTGTTCGAGCTCCATCTGCCGCCGCTCCGCGAGCGGGGCACGGACATCGATTTGCTGATCAACTTCTTCCTCGACCATTTCCGGCGGCTGCACGGCCGGCCCCATTTGACGCTCACCGACGCGGCCCGGGCCAAGCTCCAGGCCTATCACTGGCCCGGCAATGTGCGGCAACTTCGCAACGTGCTGGACAGTGCCGTCGTCTTGGCCGAAGATGATGCCATCCGGCCGCACGACCTGGCGCTGCGCGATTCGGGCAGCAGCGGCGACCTGGAAACGCTCAAGATCGAGGAGTGGGAGCGGCGGCTGATTACCGAGGCGCTCACCCGCTCGAGCGATAGTGTGCCCGAGGCGGCCAAGCTGCTCGGCATCGGCCGGGCCACGCTATATCGCAAGATCGAACAGTATCGAATCGACCGCTAAGTCGTACCAAGGATTTGTCGCAGAGACGCAGAGACGCAGAGAGACGAACAAATGACAATCAAGAATGGCAACTTACAATCAATTGCACGCAGGCGTCGCGCGCCTGTCTTTCTCTGTGTCTCTGCGTCTCTGCGTGACACTTGTTTGCCCACTGTTATGGTATTGGTACTAATGATGGTGGGCGCTGCGCGGGCCGATAATTGGGATCGCTTTCGCGGACCGAATGGGGCCGGGCAGAGCGATGCGTCTGCCATTCCCAGCGCCTGGACGGAAGAGAATTTCCTCTGGAAGCGACCGCTGCCGGGAGTGGGACACAGCTCGCCCGTCATCTGGGACGACCGCCTGTTCGTCACTTCGGGAGACGAAAAAACCGGCGAGAAGATCGTGCAAGCCTTCGACGCGCTGAGCGGCCAGCCGATCTGGGAGAAGCGATTCCCGGGCACGACGTATTCGATGCACGCGTTCAATAGTTACGCCTCGTGCACGCCGGCCGTCGATGCCGAGCGACTGTACATCGTCTGGCGCGACGGGATCAAGCTCACGCTCTTGGCGCTGACGCACGACGGCGACGAAGCGTGGCAGGCCGACGCCGGTTTGTGCGAGGAAAAGCACGGGTTCGGCACGTCGCCCGTGGTGGTCGGTGATGTGGTGTGCATTGAGAACGACAACGAAACCATCAGCGAGATTGTAGCTGTCGATCGCCAAAGCGGTGACGTGCGGTGGCGAGTTCCGCGGGCCTCTGGCGACACGTCGTTCTCCACGCCGTGCGTGCTGAATCCGGACGCCGACGAAAAACTGTTGCTCGTGGCCAGCAATGCGTCCGGTTTGGCGGCGATCGACGCGTCCTCCGGCCGCGTGGCCTGGCAGGCGGCGGAGCATGATTTGCCACAACGATGTGTCGCCTCGCCGGTGGTCGCCGGCGGGTTGGTGTTCGTCTCGTGTGGACAGGGCGGCAGGGGCTTGCACCTGCTCGCGGTACGGCCGCCGACCGATACGGAAGACGCCCGCGAAGTGTACCGGTTGAAGCAAGGTATTCCTCAGGTTCCGACGGCGGTAGCGGCGGGCGACTTGTTGTTCCTGCTGCAGGACGGCGGCACGGTCACGTGCATCGACTCGGCCACCGGCAAGCAACACTGGCGGGAGCGCGTCAGCGGCGATTGCCACGGTTCGCCGATCCGCGTCGGCAATCGCATCTTCTGCGTGTCGAACGACGGCGAGGTGATCGTGCTGGCCGCCGAGCCGACGTTCAAGCTGCTGGCCCGGAATTCGCTGGGCGAGCCGTCCCGCGCGACCCCGGCAGTGGCGCACGATCGGATGTATTTGCGCACAGAGTCGTCGCTGGTGTGTGTTGGGGCGGCGAAGCAATAGGCAGGGAGACAAGGAGACAGGGAGACAAGGAGACACGGAGACGGAGAGAATAAGCGCCGGACTGGCGCATCTCCTTGTCTCCCCTTCTCCTTGTCTCCTTGTCTTGCTTCCATCATGACCGTTTCCACCTTCGACGAACGGCGACGCATCGCCCAACTGGATCGCGCCGCGCTCGCCGGGCTGCAATTGGAAAAGCTGAATCGACTCCTGGCAGAGATCCTGCCCGGCAACGAGTTCTACGAGAGGAAGCTGGCCGGCGGCCCGACGCGATTGGAGAACCTCGAACAATTATCGACGCTGCCGGTGACGCTCAAGGACGAGCTGCAGCCTGCGGCGGGAGCTGAGCCGTTCGCCGCCAATTGCACTTATCCCGTTGACCGTTACGTGCGGTGCCATCAAACGTCGGGCACGCGGGGCCGGCCGTTGGTGGTGCTCGATACGACGGACGACTGGGCCTGGTGGATCGAGTGTTGGCAGTACGTGCTGGATGCGGCGGAAGTGACGCCCAGTGACCGCGTTCTGCTGGCGTTTTCGTTTGGGCCGTTCATTGGATTCTGGAGCGCGTTCGACGCCGTGATCGCGCGCGGCGCGCTGGCGATTCCCGGTGGCGGGCTGGGCAGCCTGGCCCGTGTCGAAATCATCCGCCGGCTGGCCGCCACGACGGTGTTTTGCACGCCCACTTACGCGTTGCGGCTGGCTCAAGTGGCCGCGGAGCATAACGTCAACCTGGCCCAACTGCCGGTCGAAAAACTTGTCGTGGCCGGCGAGCCGGGCGGCAGCGTGCCGGCCATCCGTGGGCGGATCGAGTCGGCCTGGGGAGCGCGGGTCGTCGATCACGGCGGGGCGACGGAGGTCGGGCCGTGGGGCTTCGCCGATGCCGACGGCCGCGGCCTGCACGTCAACGAAGCCGATTTCATCGCCGAATTTGTCTCAGTCGAAACAGGTCACCCAGCCAAGGAGGGCGAGCTGTCGCACTTGATCCTGACGGCGCTCGGACGCTGTGGTGCGCCCGTCGTTCGCTATCGCACGGGCGACCTGGTGCGGCCCACCTGGCCCCGTGGCGGGCCCAATCGCTTTGTGCTGCTGGAAGGCGGGATCCTGGGCCGGGCCGACGACATGATGATCATCCGCGGGATGAACATTTACCCCAGCGCGATCGAGCAGATCCTACACAGCTTCCCGGAGGTCGTCGAATACCGCATGACGGCCCACCGTCGCGGCGAAATGGACGAGCTGATCATCGAAGTCGAGGATCGGCTCGGGCAGCCCGAGCGGATCGCCGAGGAGCTGCGGCTGCAACTGGGATTGAAGATCGATGTCCGCTGCGTGGCGCCGATGGCGTTGCCGCGGCACGAAGGCAAGGGGCGGCGGTTCGTGGATGAGCGGACCCTTTGAACCACGACGACACGACGGACACAATGACAACAGATATTGTCCACAGCACTTAGCAACGACTCAAGAATAACTTCGGTATTTGGGAGAATCGATGCGGGGAGTTGTGGAACAGAAGCGAACAGAGAAAACGGAGAAGAAATGCTTTGTTTTCTCCCTCTCCTCCGTTGACTCATTCGAGGTTGGCGCCCGGAATGATTAACCTGGATACGCCATCGGTCAGTTTCAGTTCATTGAAGTTGATGATCAGCCCCAACGGGATATCAAGTAGTTTCATGTAGCTCAGCAATTGGGCCTTATTGATGGGATGGACGTCGGTAACGGCTTTCACCTCAACGAACAGGCATCGATCCACCAGGAGGTCGAATCGGAGCGGATACTGGCGTTGGAACTGCTTATATCTCACGATTACTTGATCTTGATTTTGGACCCGATGGCCGCGCAATTCGAGTTCCATCGTCAAACACCATTCATAAATCGATTCCAGCAGCCCTGGTCCTTTATCCTTGTGTACTTCAATCGCAGCGCCGATCACGTCGTGGGTCAAGCCAGATGCCTGAGCAAACAAAGGATGCATCGTAGATCCTTTATGGATGGAGGAAACAAAGTAGACAGAGAAAACAGAGCCAGCGCGAATTCCATTTCTCTGTTGTCTCCGTTCCCTTCTGTTCATTCAAGATGCACAACATTGCCTTATTTCCGAGTCCGAAGTAGGGAAGTTATTTTTGAACCATTCCTTAGGGCCGATCGCCTGGCATGTGACGGCGATCGTGAAAGTCGTGCGCGCACCCCGAGCGAGGCCGGCTCACCACCGCTATGCGCGGCGGGGGCTGGTGTTTGGTCGGGAGTAAATTGCCAAAGAACAGGGCGACGCGCCGTTCGTCGCGAGCGATTCCAATCGGTCGGCGTGGTGTCAAAAAAGTGCTGGAAATTCCGAAGGGGTCACATGATTTCGGGCAAAAATGGCTTGTTTTTCCGAAGGGGTCACGAAGCGTCGTCGTAAGTCGTTAAAGTTTCGAAGGGGTCACGGGACACGTGGGGGTCGCCGTTAGCAATTGGGCAAATGGCGTATGCGCGGTAATGATTGCGATTCGGACGTATTCTGGTTGTCGCTTGCGCGCACATCGTACGCGGGCACGCTACGGACGGAAGCGGCCAGAGCGATTAACCGGATGTGAATTGTTGCGAGGGGTCAGGATAGCGAATCGCGGACCCGATTTCAGCAACTATTTTTGGCCACCGTGCTCGCGAGAAATCGCTGGAATTTTGAGCCGATTTTCGTGCTATTTCAGCGAAAGGGAAAGCCGTAGCTGGTAGTTGGATAGGTTTTTGAGCATTTTCTGACTGTCGGCCGCGCGGTGGTAGCAAGAGAATCTTCTAGACGATGGCAACTCAACCAACGAAGCTCGAATTGACCGCCGCCGACCGGCTCCGCATCCGTTGGAGCGATGGCCAGGTGCGCGAGTATGCCGTGCGCGAATTGCGCGATAAGTGCCCGTGCGCCACGTGCCGCGAGAAACGTAGTGCCGCCCCGCCATCGCCGTTGCAGCTGCCTGTTCTATCCGCCGCCGAGGCCCAGCCATTGCGGATTGCCGCCATGACGCCGGTCGGCAACTACGCCTACTCGATCGACTTCAGCGACGGCCACAATACGGGCATTTACACGCTCGAATCACTCCGCGAAATGGGCGCCGCGGTCGCGTTGTAGCCGGGGTCTGTGACCTCGGAACCGATTTCCGGTACTTCTATCGGCCGACTGCAATTGTCGCCAATTGCGATTTCATCACGGGCTGACTAATCTGGATGGGACAATTCCATCGGGGACGCATGGCACATGCCGCAGGTTGTCCAGTGTCCAAAGTGCGAGAAGAAGCTCAAAGCGCCCGACGAGCTCGCGGGCCGGCGCGTGGCGTGCCCCGTGTGCCAGGCCGTGGTCTCGATTCCTGCGGCGGCCGCGAAGCCGAAGCCGGACGCTAATCGAGCCACGCTACCAGTCGCGCCGGTTGGCAAGAAGGCTTCGTCTCCCGCGGCTCCGGTGGAGCCCAAATCCGGGGCGGCGCCGGCGACCATTACGGTCGAATGTCGCAACTGCTTGAAGAAGCTCAAAGCACCGGTTCAACTGGTGGGCAAGACGGTGAAATGCCCGGTGTGCCAAAAACCGCTGACGGTTCGCCCGCCAGCGGACCGAACCGCACCCGTTTCGACGTTGCCCCGTGTAGCG
>JBIOWO010000221.1:0-6318 GCA_044868555.1 Lacipirellulaceae bacterium
CGATATACCATTCCACGCGACTGCTGCGACGCTCTTTCAACAAATCTAACACAGTATTCGCCGTGCGAGAGATCAGGTCCAGTTTGCGGTCCAAGATTGCGGCCCGCCGTAGGGTGCAAGAATTAGAACCGCTGGATCTCAATAGGTCTCTGCGAGTGTGTTGAGTGAACATCGCTCACCCTCCGCCATTGGCCGGGGAGCCGGGCAGCATCAATCCATTCCCCGCTTCTCCCTTTCCAATCGGCCGCGCCACATACGCAGGCGCGGTTGGCGAAGTTAATGTGCATTTGGGCAAGACGTCGTGAGCGGGGGCTGCAGGCGGCTGCAAAGAGCGGGTGTATATACACCCGCTGCGGGCTGTTTTTGGACTTTTGCACACTCTTCTTGAGAACGGGCGAAATTGGTGATAGGCCTATAAAAATAGTGGTTTTCTGCATTACTGAGGGTGTGGACGCAAATGGCTGCTTTGCCTTAGAAGTCCGCCGCTCTATCCAGCTGAGCTACGGGCGCTCCTGTTCATACAATAGGGGTTTCGGCGATGTTCGACAATTTGTTGACATCCCAAAATATTCCCGCGTTCTGCCCCACGAGCAAATCGATGCCTCTCAATTCCCGGCATCGCTCCTGCTGCCGGAAACTTCTGTGTTTTCATTCACGACCGTTGCATCCGTCTCAAGCGACACCGCTTCCTGCGAAAACATCCCGTTCTCCGCATCCCCGCGCGACAGCAAAAACGCCATCAGGTCCAGAACTTCGTCTTCGTCGAGCGTGTTCAACAGCCCCGCGGGCATCATCGAAATCTCCGACCGTTCCATCGATTCGATCTCGTCGCGCCGGACGGTTTCCGTCGCTTTCGGGTCTTCCATGTTCGTGTTCACGGTGATGTCATCGCCCTTGAAGTTCGTCAGTCGGCCGACGATCGTTTTGCCGCCGGTCGTCACAATCACCGACGCGGCGTACTGATCGCTGATGACCTTGTTCGGTTCCAACACCGATTCGAGGATATCGCGCGGGTTGAAGCGGCCGGCGAGGCCGGTGAGATCGGGGCCCACCGCCCCGCCTTCGCCCTCGAAATGGTGGCAGGCGAAGCAATTGGCGGCAGCGAACATGGCCCGGCCGTGCTCGAAGTTGCGATTCCTCAGTTTTGTCTCCACGAGCGGAATCAATTCCGCCATCCGCCATTCTTTGACGATCGGACGCGGCTGAACCGCCCCGGCGGCAAGCTCCGTCGACGGCTCGGCATCAATGATGCCGCCGAGCGCGGCCTTGTCCTCGGCCGAAGTATTCGACAGGCACTCGCTGCGGAGTTCTTTGATGAATCCGCGGAAGTTGTTTCCCCCTTTGTAGGCCTGAGCACGAACAAACCACTGGTACAAATCGCGGTGCAAGTCGACCGTCCAACCCGCATTGAGAAACTGCAACGAGCGCACAAAGTCGATCTGCTCCTCCTGCGTCGTCGCCGCGGCCAAGAGCCGCATGCCCTTTTCCGCGGCTGATGGGGCCTGCAGGTAACACAATAACTCGGTGAGCATGACATCGAGCCGGCGGTCGCCCGCTGGATAGAAACTATCTAGCCGCGCGATCAGTTCACTGCGTGCCGACTCATCGGGCGGACCGAGCCGGTAGAACGCGAGCTGATAAACGCGCAGCAGCTCCAGCCGTTGCTCTTTGGTTAACGTCGACCAATCAAGTTTCGCCAGGGCAGCGAACACGGCCAGCTGCAGCGGATGCCGCTCCGCGTCGACCGCCGGGTACGTCGGAATTGGCGTATCAAGGTCGGCCCCACGCGGCTTGAAGCTCCGCGGAATCTTCCGCGCCACGGCCAACAGCGCCGTGATCGACGCTTCCGGATTCGATTCCGCCAGCGCCCGCTCCTGCCACGTCTCCAGCGGCCGCTGCTCAATCGCTGTCCGCGCGGCATACCGAACAAACCGGTCGGCGTGGCTGAGATACGGCCACGCTTTCTCCACCGCGTCCGGATGATCGCCCACGTGCAGCGACTCCAACTCATGACGGAGCGCCCGCACTTCGCCGGCCGCCGTGGTTGCTGCGACCGCACTCGTCGATTCCTGGCCGGTGTACGTCACGCGGTAGAGGCCCGACTGGGTCTTCCGCCCGCCGATTAGGAAATACATGGCGCCGTCGTGCGGATTGATGATCGCGTCGGTGAGCGGCAGCGGCGTGGCCGTCATGAATTCCTCCGCCGTGCCCGTGTACGAAGCGCCCTGCGGCTCCAGATGCACCGCGTACATCTTGCCGTACGTCCAATCGCACAGAAAAAGCGCCCGCTGATACTTGGCCGGGAACTTCGCCCCGTAGCCAAACGTAATGCCGGTCGGCGACGACAGGCCGATGTTGACGGCCGGCGGCAGCGTATCGCCGAAATAAACAGGCCACTTGGCACTGCCATTCCGCCAGCCCCATTCGCTGCCGCTAACCGCATGGCAGACGCGGGTCGGACGGTAAAACGGCGTGCCCAGGTCCCATTCCATGTCGGCATCGAATGTGAACAGCTCGCCGTCGGCGTTCAGCGCGATGTCGTACGGATTGCGGAAGCCGCTGGCGATCCGCTCGATGTCCTTGCCGTCCGGGCTGACGTTGTAGATGGCGCCGGCCGGGGCCGGCACGCCGCGCATGAATCCCACGCCATAGATCCGCGGCAGCAGCCGATCCTCGTCCCAGATCTCCGGCACGCGCGAGCGCATCACGTCGACCGGCTTAGTGTTGTTACCACAAACAATGTACAGCGACTTGCCGTCGGGCGATGGGATCACGGCATGGGGACCGTGCTCACCGTCGCCGTCGAACAGTCGCAACAGCTCGACCGAATCGAGCTGGTCGTCGCCATCGGTATCGCGCACGCGGTACAGACCGTTCGTGTCGCGGTCGCCGCCGTTGACAACCACGTACAAACTGTCGAACGCCCACAGCAATCCTTGGGCCTGGCCAATCTTGGCCGGAATCTTTTCGACACGCACCTGCTCCGCTTGATCGGCTCTCAGCAGCGTCACGCGATACAAGCCGCCATATTGATCGCTCGTGATCAACCGGCCCTGTGGGTCGACGCACAAGTTGACCCACGATCCTTCTTCCTCTTTTGGAATCGACCGCAACAGTTCAACGCGGAACCCGTCCGGCACATGAATCTTCTCCACGGGCGTGGCCGTCGCATCGAACGAATTGCGCGGCACTGCCTCATCACCCCACGCGGATTCGACGGCGATTGCACAAATGCCGACCGATAATATCAACGCAAGCGAACGAATCAAATCCCTCATATCAGGTCCCGTTGTCGAGCCGTGTGTTGTTGGCGATTGGCACTCCGCGGAAGGCGACGAATCGTGCCGCGGCAACAATTCATTGTAACTTGTCCCACCGTACGCGCTCGCCGAATTCCGGCGCGCCGTGGTTGCCGCCATTGTAAACGCCCCGCCGAAGGAACAAAAACCGGACGCTAGCGCGTTTCGGCTGATTTCATTAGCCGCACGGCGCTAGCCCCCGGTTTTGAAACTGGTTCTAACCGCTTGCGGGCGTTGGCTGTGGAACGGTCTGCCGCTATGGTCTTTTGCGGCGGCCCGAAGAGATGACGAAGTGCCGTGTGTGCTTGAGCACCATCATGCCCAACGTCGGCAAATGCAGCGACGTGTCGCAGACTTCATAACGCTGGTCGTCGTCCGTGGCCAGGCTCTGGAACAAGGCCGCGGACGATGTGCCGGCCGATGCGTCGAGATACACGCCGCAGGAGCCGATCGTGCCCAGCCGGTGCGAATCGCTGCCGGCCGTCAGGCGCTTGTTGCACGTCTCGGCATACTCGCCGGCCTTGACGTTCGCCTGCCGCGGAATGCCGCCGTTGTAAAACTCGATCGCATCGATCCGGTCCACGATCTCCTGCACGAATTGCGGACCGCGCTGCCGCTCCTGATAGTCGAGCGACTTCCGGCCGAACGCGAACGGATGGGCCAGCGACACGTAGCCGCCCATCTCACGGGCAGCCTGCACGCAGTCGGCCGCCTGCACCCACGAACGCACCATGAACCGGCTCCGCCGGTGCGGCTCGATCGCCCCGACATAGAACTCCTCCAGCACCGCCGGATCGGCGAAGTACACCAGCAGATCGAACCCTTCCTCGCTGCCGACTTCGATGCCGGGGATGGTCGCCACTCCGTCGCGTTCCCACAGCGCCACGGCGCCGCGGATTTCGTTATGATCGGTCACCGCCAGGCCGATGCCCCGCTCGCGGAAATGCCGCACGATCTGGTCGATGCTGGCCCGGCCGTCCGAATAGCGCGTGTGAACGTGCGTGTCGAAAAGCAGTTCGGCTTGGTCGGGCGATTCGTCGTCGTGCATCGTTGTTGATCGTCCGCGCGTGCAAATCATCCACGCGAGTACCCAACCCTCTCCCGGTCCCGGTGAGGGACCGGGAGAGGGCCTAAGCTAACTACATCACTACATCACTACATCACTGCATTACTACATCGCGACATCGCGACATTGTTACCCGAAATGCTCCAGCGGAATCCTACGATTGCCGACCGCCAGCGGCAAGTACGACCGTGTACTCATCTCGCTCCGCGAGATGGCCACACTACTATTCTACGCTACGGCCGGGCCTCGTTCGCCGCCGCCGCGGGCGTCGGCTCGGCCACCTGCGGCGTCTCCCGCATTTGCACGGCCAGATTGATGAGCACGCACGCCAAAATGATCACGACACTTCCGACCAATGCCACGGCCGTCGGCCACCGCATCCGCACTCGCCGATCGACGTGAAACGCCAGCCAGCAGATGCAGAACATCAGCAGCGGCGTCATGAACGCGCCCAGAATGAAGTGGCCCAGCATCACCAGGTCCTTCGGCTGCTGCGTCGTGACGAGCGCCCCGGCCAACAGTCCGACAAGCCACAGCACTTGCACGATCTGATGGCACCGCTTCACCGACGTCGGGTTGCGATTGTCCAGTGCACCAAGGCTCCCCAACAGGTCGGCCCACATCCGCCCACTGGCCGCCGCCACCACCACCAGCGTCGAATACAGCACGCAGAACGCGCCGAACACGTACACCCACTTCGACCACTGCCCGAACGACTCGGTGTACACCTTCGAAATTTGATCGACCACCTCCAACCCCTGCGGCTGAATCGCCTCGCGATGCAACACCGCCGCGCCGAGCAAATAGAACGCGGCCGTCATCACCGTGGCCAGCACCGTCGCCAGGCCCGCATCGAGCCAGATGGTGTGAATCCATTGGCGAGCCCGTTCCGTCCAGCCCGCACTCGCGGGGTCGCCCAGCTCGCGGCCGTATCCCTTCTCCAAAATCCAGTACGGGTACATAAACAATTCATTGGCCGCCACGCCAAGCGCCCCCATCAAGCTGATCACGGCATACGCCGCTTGCGGCTTAGCGTCGCCCAGCGAAAACGTCAGCCCCGACACAAGCTCAGCGCCCGAAATCCGAAACGGCGTCCACTGAATCAGCACCACTGCCAGCCCGATCGAAATACTGAACCCGCCGACCAGCAGCGCGACCGACAATTCCAAGCGCCGGTACAGCCCCTGCCACAACAGTGCGATGGCCGACAGCACGACCAGCAGCTTCCAGATCTGCGCCGACCGTTCCGCCGTCGCCGCCAGCGGCCACACGCCGTGCATCAGCCCGCCCAACGCCCCGATGATGCCGACGACCGTCGTCATCGTGGCAAAGTAGCCGACCATGTAGAGCAGGGCGGTCCACGACGTGCCGCGGAACTTCGGCCCGGGACATTGGTTCAGCGCCTCGACCGTCGTGCGATTGGTCACCAGGCAGTAGCGCCCGATCTCAATCTGCAGAAAATATTTGATCACGCACGACAGCAGCACGGCCCACAACAGAATGAACCCGAACTTGGCCGCTTGCGCCGGCGTGTTAATGAGCTCGCCCGACCCCATCACCGACCCGGCCACGACCAGCCCCGGCCCGATTGACGCCAGCGCACGCACCAATGACCCCGGCCTCGACGTGCTCATCCCCATCCTTCCGCCTGAAACAATCGCTTGCGTCTTCGCGACCGAACGCAAAGAGGTAGTGGCTCACGCGACACCCAAAATGTATAACAGATTTGCATCGCAATCGACAGCAACCGTCACTTGTCCAATCCGCGCCCCCGAGGACCAATCATGTCCCTCCTCATCAAAAACGGCCAGATCACCACCACCAGTGACCAGTACATCGCCGACATCCTGTGCGAAGGCGAGACGATCGCCGCGATCGGCCGCAACCTGCCCGCGCCGGCCGGGGCCGAGGTCATCGACGCCGCGGGCAAGTACGTCTTCCCCGGCTTCATCG
>JBIOWO010000222.1:0-6348 GCA_044868555.1 Lacipirellulaceae bacterium
GGTTACGGACACGGACGCCCAAGCGTCGCGTGAGCTGCAAGACCCCGCGTGTGCCGGCCGGCGCCGGACCAGATCAACGACTGTTGGGCGATGGATCTTATGGCTGACGAGCTGTTCGACGGACGCCGCATTCGGGTGTTAACTGTCGTGGATCACTTTTCACGTGAGAGCCTGGCGTTAGAGGTGGGCCAGCGGTTCCGCGGCCAGGACGTGGCCCGCGTGCTGACGGGGATCGGATCTCAGCGGGGACTGCTCAAGACAATCCGTGTCGACAACGGCTCCGAGTTCACTTCCAAGGCGCTCGATCAATGGACGTATGCGAATGGCGTGCAGCTTGACTTCAGTCGCTCCGGAAAGCCTACGGACAATGCATTGATGGAATCCTTCAACGGTCGGCTGCGTGCCGAGTGCCTCAACGAAAACTGGTTCTTGTCTTTGGAGAACGCAGAAGAGAAGATCGAACCTTGGCGGACCGACTACAACGAACGTCGACCACATAGTGCCCGGGGGAACCTGGCACCCAGGGAATTCGCTTCAACTTGCCAGGAATTCCTGGCAAGTTGAAGATCCAGGTTTTAAACCTACCGGTGGACCAGGAATTGGTAGCGGGTCAATGGGAGAACTCAAGTTGCCGGAAAACGGGCACCAAAATTTCCTGAGTTCAGCCAGCGTGTGACCCAACCATCCCCTTCACTGATGAATCGGCGAACAAATGCAATACCTTTGCGGCATGCAGGCGGACAAGGTCTAGGATCGCCTTTCTGACTAATGGCGACAGCGAACGCCAGTGGTGGACCACTTGTGCCAAACCTTTGTCTGGGGAAAATGCGCCGTTTTTCGCGCCGCCTATCGACGCTGATCCTGTATTTCGCGGTGCTTTTGCAGGAGGTTCGAGTCCTACCGGGGGAGCTTTAACTTCTTGTCTATTAAGCACTTGCGATGTAGGTTGGCGAGTACGTGCGAAACCTACCGGGCTACCAAGTGTTCTTTCGCTGTAAAATCCTTCAGCGAACCAGTTTCTGGCGGCGACGTTTCTGCCTTGCTTACTCCCAATCCTCATGGCAGGGGCAGAATCGGGGGCACATTTCATCTGCGTTGAGGTAGGGTTGGCCGCGGTATAATCGGGGGCGTTATGAATGACGTCACCGAAATCTTGTCTCAAATACAGTCAGGCGACCCTCGTGTCGCTGAGCAACTCCTACCGCTGGTCTACGACGAACTCCGAAAATTAGCCGCCCAGCGAATGGTTCAGGAGAAAGCCGGCCAAACACTTCAGCCGACTGCTTTGGTCCATGAGGCATACCTGCGCCTCGTGGGCGCCGCGCCGACGCAGCAGTGGGACGGGCGTGGGCATTTTTTCGCGGCGGCCGCCGAGGCGATGCGGCGGATTCTCATCGAGTCGGCGCGCCGCAAAGGGCGGATGAAGCACGGCGGCAACGGGGTCCGCATGGATTTGGACGAAGTGAAAGTTCCCTCACCGGAAAGACCCGAATTCCTGCTGGCTTTGGACAGTGCCCTCGACAGCCTGGCAAAAGCGAATCCCCAGGCCGCCGAGCTCATCAAATTCCGATATTTTGCCGGCTTTACAAATGTTGAAGCGGCATCTTTTCTCGGCGTTTCGCCCCGCAAAGCGAACCAAATTTGGGCGTACGCACGTGCTTGGCTGCTCGAAGAGCTAGGCCACAGCGACCAGTAGTTGCTTTGGCCAGAGGGCCGGGCCGAGAATTGTGAAAATGCGCGTGCGCAATTCCTGTCCCTACGTCGCATTGAAGATTAGACGCCGCCCTCCAGCGGCGTGGGAGTCGACGGATGCAAGAGCAAACGATCTTCACCGAAGCATTGGAAAAGGATGACCCGGCGGAGCGAGCGGCCTTTCTTGATGGGGCGTGTGGCGGCGACGCGCATCTTCGACAACGAATTGAGAGATTGCTCGGGCAGCACGATCATGCTAGCAGTTTTTTGGAGCAGCCCGTGCTGTCAGGCGATGCGACCGACTATCGCCAACCGCCGATCAGCGAACAGCCCGGGAGCGTCATTGGCCCCTACAAACTTCTCCAACAGATCGGCGAAGGCGGCATGGGCGTCGTGTTCATGGCCGAGCAGACCGAGCCGATCCAACGGACGGTGGCGCTCAAGATCATCAAGCCCGGCATGGACACGCGTCAGGTGATCGCCCGCATTGAGGCTGAGCGGCAAGCGCTGGCCATGATGGACCACCCGAACATCGCAAAAGTTTTCGATGCAGGTGCAACCGACAGCGGCCGGCCTTACCTCGTCATGGAACTGGTGAAAGGAACCCCCATCACCAAGTACTGCGATGAAAAGCAGTTGCCGCTCGGCGACCGGTTGGAGTTGTTCATGCCAGTCTGCCAGGCTGTGCAGCACGCCCACCAGAAAGGCATCATCCACCGCGACATCAAGCCCACGAACGTCCTCGTTGCCGAATACGACAACCACGCCATCCCAAAGGTGATCGACTTCGGAGTTGCCAAGGCGACCGCACAGAAGCTCGCCGAGCGGACGATGTTCACCGAGTTCGGCCAGGTGATCGGCACGGTCGAGTACATGAGCCCCGAGCAGGCCAAACTCAATCAGCTCGACATCGACACCCGCAGCGACATCTACTCGCTCGGCGTTCTGCTCTATGAGCTGCTGACTGGCACAACTCCATTCGAGCGCAAACGACTTCAGGAAGCTGCGTTTGACGAAATGCTGCGGATCATCCGCGAAGAAGAGCCGCTCATGCCAAGCACAAAGCTCAGCTCCAGCGACACGCTGCCCTCGATCGCCGCGAACCGTCACACCGAGCCGAGCCGATTGAGCAAAGAGGTGCGTGGCGAGCTCGATTGGATCGTGATGAAGGCGCTGGAAAAGGACCGCAATCGCCGTTACGAAACGGCCAATGGAATGGCCTATGACATCAGACGCTATTTGGCGGATGAACCGGTCCTCGCGCGGCCGTCGACGCAGTTATACCGGCTCAGAAAATTTGCCCACCGCAATAAGGTGGGCGTCATGGTGGGCTCGGCCGTCGCAATGGTCCTTGTCGCAAGTCTGGCGATCGCATCCATCGGGTTCGTGCAAGCGCGCCACCAGGCTCGCATTGCGGCAGCCGAAGCCATTCGCGCGACCGACGCTAAGGGACGAACAGAAGTAGCCCTGGCCGAGAAATCGATCGCGCTGCAGGAAAAAGCAGTTGCGTTACAACTCGCGGAAGAAAAGGAGCAATTGCAGCGACGACGGTTTTACGCAGCCCAAATGAATCTCGCCCACCAGGCACTCGTAGCCGGTGATCCGGCGCGCGTTTTAGACCTGCTCGATCATCAGCGGCCCCTTGCCGGGGAACCGGACCTGCGCGGCTTCGAATGGTACTACTTGTGGCGAGAGATACATCCCGGCCTGCGGCGGATGCTCCTTTGTCCGTCTTGGGTCAGCCATTGGGCGCTAGCCATCTCCCCAGATGGAGAGACGGTTGCCATAGCCGACTATACCGCTGAGAAAGGTCATCAAGTCAAAATGTTTGACGCCGGAAGCGGCGTGCTGACATGTGAGGTCTCCCATCTGCCTGACCAAGTTGCGGCGCTCAGCTTTTCCCCAGACGGCTTGTCACTGGCCGGTGGCGCCTTCGATCAACACATTTACATTTGGAGCATCCCCAGCGGCCGGCAAATTGCCCACGCAATGTTGCCAGGCACGATCGTTCGCGCGTGCGGGTTTTCGCCGGACGGAAAGCACCTCGTCGCCGGCGCCGACAACGGGGCAATTCGTATCTACGAAGCCGCCACGCTCAATGTCGTCGCCGAGCTCAAACCGCACGGCGCCGATTCCCCGGTGAGCAATGCCTTTTACACGCCGGATGGTACGAAAGTGATCACTTCAGCCGCGTGGGGTTCCGAAGGTATTCTCACGCGAATCCACGACGTGACGAAGCGCCCGCCCACAGTCATTGACGAACTGTTGGATTTTCGCGCTACCGACGTTTCGCCCGACGGCCGTTTGTTGGTTGGTGGTTGGCAGAAAGTGATGTCCGTGCACGACATCGTGGAACGAAAACTCGTTTGGCAACAACCCAATGCCCATGCCGGGGTAATCAAGGACGCGAGGTTTACGCCGGATGGAACATCAATCATTTCTGCCGGCGAAGCCGATCGCCAGGCGATCATTTGGAACCTGGCCGAGCGCAAAGAGGTGATGCGTCTTCCCCACCCCTTTGATTTGTCACGCGTCGCCGTTGCCGGCGCAGAGAGCGAAATTTGGGCATCGCTCAGCGACGACGGCACCGCAAAAATCTGGGAACTAAAGACGCGGCCCGACCAAGGAATGATCAACAAGAAGACCAACCTTCCCCATCCATCGATGGTCGACATGCTCGACGGTCGGTCGGTGATATTGGGCGGCGATAATCCAACCGAAATCTGGGATTTGAAATCCCAGACTCATCGTAACAATCCTTCGGCCGCCACCGATGTGCGCAGTATTTCCGCTGACGGCCGTTGGCTCGCGTCAGTCGAATACACGGGACCTGAAGACGGCTACTATGTGGCGATTTGGGATATGACTTCCGGTGAGCGGCGCCACCGCATTGCAACGAGAGATAACCATAAGCCCAGAGTCGTCCGCATTTCCCCGGACGGGAGATTTCTGGCCATTGGCGACCCCATTCAAAAGCCCATCCAATTGTGGGACGTCTCGGGTGAACCCTCCAAACTGGCGGCACCAGTAGCCATTCGGCATATCGTGGCTCCTCCCGGAGGAGAGTGCGGGACAATAGACTTCGTGTTTTCGCCGGATGGCCACTTCCTCGCGATTGGCTACCAATTCGGATTTGTGAATCTTTACAATCTCGAAACCAATCGAAACACACCGCTGCCGATGCGCGGAGTTTCCGGCGGGACGACTTGGGTGAGTCGCGTCGCGTTCTCGAAGGATGGCAATCTGCTAGCCGCGGGAGATCACTTGGGCTTGGTTCGCATTTTCGATGTGGAACTGGGTGAGGTCATCGCCACGCTTTCCGGTCATGAAGCCACAATTTCAGCCTTCGCGTTCTTTCCGGACGGAAAAACGCTCGCCGTCGGCAGCCACGGCACGATCCGACTCTGGGACGTGCATTCGAGTCAAGAGCGAATCACGCTCCAGCTACCTCGCTATTCAAAAGCATCACGGCCAATCTTTGTGTACGACTTGGTCGTAACCCACGATGGCCGAACGCTCATATCCCGCCATTCCAATGATTCTCTCAAAATATGGCATGCGGCTGGCGAATTGGCGGACCTTGCGATCAAGCCGCGCGCGCAGCTCGATCGGCCGAAGACGGCCGAAAACGATCCGCTTGTCCATACGCGCCGCGCCATCTTCCATACAAGCATTGGCAATTGGGAACGAGCACTGGCCAATTGGAAGCGGGCCCAAGAACTCGGCGTCCATTGGGACGCAGCGCTTGTCACGCGTCTCATGCAAACCATTCCCACCGAAGAACGCGCTGCGAAGCTGCGCGATCCGGATGCCGCCAGACGACTTCGACAGCAAGTGATGTCGCAAGGCTTGCCGAGCGAGGATGCGCGCGAGCTCAACGGCATCGCCTGGGAGATTGTTCGAAACGCCGAACTGTCGCGCTATGCCGTCGAATTTGCAGTCCAAGCCGCCGAAAAGGCGATGAAAATCGCGCCGGACGACGGGCCGATCGTGAATACCTTGGGGGTTGCTAACTATCGCGCCGGCCAATGGCAGTCCGCGATTGAGTCGATGGAAAAGTCACTGGATTTGCAAGGCGACAACGGCCGCGACTGGTTCTTCCTGGCGATGGCTCATTGGCAGCTTGGCCACAAAGCCGAGGCCCGTCAGTCGTACGACAAAGCCATCGCCTGGATGAATGAAAACGCCCGACTTGATGAGGAGCTGCACCGCTTCCGCGCCGAAGCTGACGAACTACTTGGCATCAACGAGACGCAATCGCCGACGAGACCCAAGCCTTTGGAGAACGAAGTCCCGAATACTGACAATCCTGCGTCAGCATCACCACCGACGACTGACGACTGACAACCGAATACTAACTATCGACCAACAAATAAAAGCGGCCGGTGAGGACAGCCGCGAAGCACAGTCCCTCACCGGCCTGGCATCGTCCTAGCGCTCGGTTTGCGCGCTGGGGATGACCGTTTTCATTTTAGTGTTGAATCGCAACTAAAAAAACCACCAATGGGAGCCCGGCCATGAATACTCTTCTGTTCGTCTCCATCATTGTGCTGGGGGCCATGGTCCTGCTGCTGGGCTTCCTGGTTCTTGGCGCGCTGCGGGCGCTGGGACTCGTGAATTGGCGGCTCGATCAATTGGAGCTGACCCGGCCCAGCC
>JBIOWO010000223.1:0-8672 GCA_044868555.1 Lacipirellulaceae bacterium
GTTGCTGCTATTGGCTGCGCCGCAGCAACCGCCCGCACGTCGACCGCTCGCGTCGTTGCCGCACTTCGCCGGCCGACGGCCGGAACGACGCGGAGCGTGACGACCTCTGCGGCGAGTCGCCGAAGAACGGCAGCCCGTCAAGGCGAGGCGCGTCTCGCAATTTGTAGGCGCTCGTCCCGGTCGCCGGGGAACCGATCGCAGCGAAGTCAAGAAGCTAAATTTTGACGACTAGCTCGCGCTTTGATAGATGGCATTAGTTTAGACACGTCGCCGCCCGACGATTCACTGGCCAAAGGACTGACGCCGACGAGTGTCGGCGAATCAACATTTTGTGGAAGCGACGACTCGGCAATGGTAATAGTGAAATCTCAGTTGCAATCACTTTGGTTGGACCAGTCTGGTGCTCGCAACGCCATCAGCGTCTTGCGCCGCAGCAAATCTGTTGCCGTTGTAGACTGGCATCCGCCGCCTACGAAGTGGGCAAAAGCTAGCCAAGTTGATTAGCAGCCCACTTAGACATGCGGTGCCAGGTTCGGGAACAACGATAACCGAAAAGACTCCGTTGGTGAGCGAAGTCCGGAAAGTGAAGGCCGGTGGCGCATTTAGGAAAATAGGTACATTCAGCAGGGCGAGGTTTCCATCGGCGCGGAACAAGTCGAAAGTATTGCCGGCCCGTGGGACGAAACCGCGGATAAACTCCAGTTTCACGGTGCCGTCCAGCAACAAGTCGCCGGTCGAAACGATTCGATCGTATTCGGTTCCTGGCGTCGTGCCGCCAATTTCCAGGTGCAACACACCGTCAGGCAGTTGCCGAAAGTTTCCGTCAATATGCAGCGTTCCAGGCGACGCGCCGGGCTCGACGGTGCCGCCGTCGACGAGAATCTCGCCAAGAATGGTGCCGGTGCCCGAGAGCGTGCCTTCCGGGCCAACGCGCACTGTTCCCGGCGACGGCAACTCGCCCAAACCGACGTTGACGATGCCATTGTTTCGGACGTCGACGATCCCGTTGTCGCGGACCGCCAGCCGGTGAGCAATTCGGAACTCACCGTAGTGCTCGGCATATAGCTTGCCACTGCCGCCGGAACCCCCACTGTTGGAGCCCACGTTCGCGAATCCGGCCGAGATGCGGCCGCGGGCGCCAACGACGACCTCGCCTTCGCCTCGCACATCCGGCCCGATCCACACGGACCGATTGGACGGAACGTCAACAGCCGTACTGTAAACTTTCAGAGTACCTTTGCCAGCGTCACCGACTGTCAGGTCCTCCGTCAGCTTCCATCCAGCGCCGCCGATCAGTTTGGCGTCACCCCGACTGCCGGCTTCCGCGCCGATCCGCCCGTAACTGGACGTGATCGAGCTGCCATTGGCGTTCAGCGTGCCCTGTCCAAACGCGCCGATGACCAATGGACCGGCATTTTCCCAAGCTCCGTCGTTCATAGACACCGTCCCAACTCCGTTCGATGTGTGGCCGATAATCGCGCCATCACCTCCAGTCACGATGCGCGATTGACTCAACAACCGGACTTTACCCTGTCCGTCGTCGCCGATCAGTATGAGTCCAGCGCGCCACTGAGCCCCACCGGATATCGAGACCTCGCCGCGCGACGAAGCGCGGTTCCCAACAATGGCCACATTGCTCTCGACCAGGCCACCATTGGAGACGGTCAGGTAACCGCGCGCCGTACTGTCGGTATGATAGACTCCGCCCACAGTCAGAAAGTCGATTTCCGTCCACGAGGAACCGGTGCCCCTGACGGTCACCCTGCCGACTGCGCCATTTCCAACTCCGATGAATGCATCGCGATTCTTGGACGAGACGTAACCTCCACCGGTGACCAACAGACTGCCATCGCCATCGTGGCCGACCACAGATAGACCGCGCCACACCGAGCCGATCCCGGAAACGACCGCGGTGCCGTTGCTGCCCGGGTTGGTGCCAATTTCGCTGATCCCTTCCACGTCCACTACGGCGCCGCCCTCAATACGCAATGTGCCCCGGCCCCAGTCCCCAACGTGTAGGTCGTGAGGCCCTGTCGTGGTCAGTGGACATAGTACACATGGAGTCGGGGTCGGGGCCGGTCCAACTACCAGCCGCGCATCGTCGATCACCGAAGGAAGGCCACCCTTGCCAGTTATGGTCACGCTGCCGCTCGAATTCGGAACAGCGGCGATCGAGACGAAACCGGCGGTCAGTGTGCCATTGCGGACGGTAAGCGTCGCCTCGCCGGCGGTTCCCGGATTCTTGACAGTACTGCCCACGCGCATGTAGTCGGTCAGCGTGTAGCTACCATAATTTATGGGCACAAACGGAATCTCTTGATCAGCGAATCGTTCAAATGGCCTGAAGTCGAACGTCCAAGCGCCAGACTGCACCTCGAGACCCTTGTTGACCAAATCGCGCGCGTAGTATTCTGCCACCGGATCAATCGAGCTGTTCGTACCGTGGGCGAAGTCGCCAAAGTACAGCGTGCCACCGTCGTACATCGAATATGGCCCGGTTACACCTGGCGGATCGTACTGCGTTCCCAGCAGTGCCACATCGTCAAAACCAGGATGGTCCGGATCGGCAATCCCGGGCACCCTCCATCCACCCCAATAGGCGCCTTCATAGAAGGACCATAGGTCGACGTCATGCGGAAGTGAGAAAGGACCTGTCTGGTTGCCGACCCATTCGATGGTTTCGGCATGCCCTATTGTGGTCGCTGTTGCCACGCTCAACGCGATCAACAGGAACAGGCGTATACGTACAGAACGGATTGAATAGTTGCTGGCCATGACTTCCTCGCATTCGTTTTCGTGAAGAACAGGTTTCGGAACCCGGAAAGTGAACGATTACTTGTTTCAGCACGTCTGTGTTACGTCGCCTGCCGAACACGACCCACGGAGCTCAACGACGCCATGCGGGCGAGAACTTCCCCGGACGCGTTTCTAATCTGCACGTCGTCGACCAAGAGGTGAGACTCGGCGCCGGGGCTGCTTGGATCCACGGCCGTGGTGAACCGCAGCTCGTATACTCCGGCCAGGGGAAGCGAGACCAACAAGTGCTCGCGCGCACTTGACGCAACTCGTCGACCGCCACGTTCGCGGCCCTCGACCGATTGCTCCAAAATCGAAAACGACTTCTGCGAGTCGCGATGTGTCAACTTCAAGTTGACCAGCGCGCTGCCGGCGCTCGACCCGACGCCTGGGCGGAGGAGCATCACGTAGTCGAACGATAGGCGACCTGCCGAGGTGACGTCGAACTGTTGGCTCAATTCAACTCTTCCGGCCGACGGCAATTCGACCGTCTCGATGGATGCACCATCTTCGACGACGACCTGGTGTCCATATTCGCAATCGACGTTATGTCCATTGGCAATGCCGCAGCGTGGATCGTTACGTCGGGTCGGTTTCTTCCGTAACGAACTTCGATTCCGGCCGAGCGCGCGCCGGACACCACCGGCTGCTGCGCACTCAAGCATTTGACTGCCGGCTGTTAGCGCAAAGTAGCTGACCAGCGAATTTACGCGGCGAATTGAGTTCGCCACCCGGTTCAAGCCGCGGAAGCACGGGTTTGCAAAAGCGAATGCGTGCATGCGAGTTCCTCCTGCGTGATGGACGATTGCCGCGTAGGCGGCTCTTTTGTGGCGGCGGCGTCACAGCGACGTCACTGCGGTCAGGAGCTATAGCGACGTCCACACGGCATGCGTGCGCGGGAGGGCAGAAAATTCGGAAGTAATCCGAATCAGCGGTGAACACCGGATTCGGAACGGAACCATACCGCTACCGCGTTGGGTATTTCGTCCAGAGAGGAACATACGCCGCCAAGCTAGCGAGCGCACGTCCTCGGGCCGGTCGTCGCTTAGTCACCATTACCTTATTCGTGGTTCGTCACCGCGGCCAGCGCGTGGAGGATCAATCAAATGCCCGATGGAAAACGACGAAGACGCCACACTGGCAACAAGGCAAAACGGGCCTGGTATGCCACGCACCGCGCCCGCAGGTTTCGGCGACGCTTTGGCCTTAACTGAGCGCGGCCACCAACCGAAGCATGCTGCATGAGAGCTGGTAGACGCCGATCAGCGGCTCGCCAGGCTCGGTCCAGGAAGAAATGGCCCGACGTTCGGCATCGTTCTGAAAATTGAAAACTTTTTGCGCACGGCCAACCGCCAGTTGTCGCTTCACCCTTGGCGGTCGCCCGGCGCGTGCGGCAAAAACGGCCAATCAGCCCACACCAGCCTTAGGAGTACTGACAAATGTTCCCAGACGTGAGCAAGTCAATTGCCCTTTGCACCATGTGCGTCAGAATCGCTTTGATCGTCTCATTCGCGGCAGCTGCCATCACCGTGGAATCGGCGTCCGCCGCCACGATGCCCCTTCTACTGATGGGCACCGAGTACAAAGTCTCGGGCTTCAACTCCTATCTGCCAGACTCGACGAAGCCGGACATTGTGAAATTCGACGGTAAAGGCACAACCGTTGGCAGCTACAGCCTCAAGGAGTCGGTTCATCAATTCGTCAACAATCAGGGAAAGATGGAAACCTGGGTCGATTTTGCATTCAACCGACTTGGCGTTGGTTTTGAGACGCCACTTGCCGTCAATGAGAATGCACCCTGGGAAGTGAGCCTGACCGATCTCGATTTGCCAGACGGCGCACGTGTTCCTGAGTTCTACATGTACTTCACCTACAATGAGGCACCTAGACCGTTTAAGCGGCTCCCACCTCCGGTTGGAACGCCGGATCCATTTCCGATCGGGAAGCATCCTTTTCTGACAAACGTCGATGTCTGGCGCGATCAACTGAATATGATCAAGCCGGCCGTGTATTTCCCCGGCGGACGCGAAACGCTGGTCATGAGATTTGAAAACTTCCGTACGACAATGCAGGAACTGGGAGTTTCAACCCTTGTCGAAGGCTTCCACCTCGGCTATCGGATCGATCGGATCGAAGTGCCGGAGCCCGCCACGTGCGCTTACGTTTTGGCGGCACTTGTTGCCGGCGCGTGGACGTTGCGCCGCCGCGCGCGATCTGAGTCACTATGCCACTCGGGCGCGTATCGTGGCGACTGTTCATTTGCATACAGCAAGGGCCAGTAGATCGCCAACCAAGAGTCCGCCGCCTTCACAAAGCGGCGAAAACTCCCGGAATGTTCCACATCGCGGCAGCTTTCCAAGAATTCGGCGAGTCGATCGCGCGCGCTCAATAGCCAGGTGTCGCTTAAGAGTGGTAGCCGTCACAGAGATCAAACTTTTGAAATTAATTGACGGCTGTTGGCGTAACTGGCACGGCCGCCCAGCGGGCGGATCGCACTCCCAGACGAGGGGATTTGGCCATGTTGCCACGCACTTCGATCGGAATGCCGCTCGGAATCTGCTTGGGGCGCGCCAACCCCACGATCGCGCTTGCATCGGTGGCTTTACTCGTCGCAACGGCGGCGGACGTTGACGGCGCACCTATCCAACGTTACCGCTGGTCGGATTACTCGGTCGTACCGGTCCTGTTCAGTCCGACCGATTGGGATATCACGTCAGCAGAAGCGCAAAGCGCCGCCGCACACGAGCTTGGCCATACTTTCGGCCTGCCTCATCCGGATGCCCACCATGGCAATTGGGAGACGACCGTCATGGGCAATTGGTGGGGCTACCCCAACATTGGCCTCAACCAGTGGGAGAGAGACTATCTGGCCGTCAACAAGGCCGCATTCCTTGTGCCCGAGCCATCAGCCGCCGTAATGCTCGGCTTGGCTTCCTGGGGTGTTCCATCGTGCCGACTTCGCCGCCGCAGGGGGCGTACTGCCAAAGCGTCGACCGGACACGATTTGATAATTCGAGGGCGAGGAAATTGCCAGCGTCACTGCGTCTTAAGTACTACCCAGTTCGTCAGTTGCAGCGAAGGTACCGTCCAATGTCGACCGTCGCTTGCGGCGACCGCGATCGACAGCCGTTCGCAGGCACCGCTCCGCACGGTGACCTGGTGCGACAGCCGCCTCGCAATCTGCTTGCCGATTGCTGTGGGATGGTTTACCCTACTTTTTCCTGGCGCAGGCGCGTCCCAGCGAACCGGGGTTCCTCATCAAATCGTCAAGGCCCCGGTTGGCTCGCAATCCAGCGAGGGGGAGGACTCGATTGTGGCTGACACGCTGCGTCGCGAAGCGGGGTCACTCGGCCCTTTGATCTCAGTCCACGGCCGAATGCTTAGCCGTTTGATCGTTCCGTTGGTGTCAGGGTTTGTATTGCTACCCATTCTGGCCGAACCACGACACGCGGCCGCCTCAGACGCCCATTTCTGGATTTCGCCATACTCCTCCATCTCATCGGGACCGGAAGCGCAAACTATTCAAACCGTTATCGGCAGCACTCATTTCCTGCATATTTGGGCACAGCCGGCGGCGCAGAAAACATTGCAGAATTGGTCGCTGAACGTCGTGTCCGACCAGCCGCTCATCGATTTTCTCAATGCCGGGCTCAGTGTTTACAATCCTGTGTTCAGCACGACCAGCACGACGCCAAGACGCTTTCAGGTCGTGAACGATTCCAGCAGCAATCCGCCACTGACGTCGGACAAGACTGAACAGCAAGTAGTCAGCGGAATGTCGGACCGAATACAGGGACTACAAGCATTCACGATCAATACGGCCGTTGGATTGGGAATGGGTGGGTCAGCCTGCCGCTCGGACGACCCCTATTGCTACAACATCACCAGCGGACCGGCAGCTGGACCGGCGTGGCTGGTCGCCTCGATTCCGGTGAAGACGGTCGCAACCGGAACCGCTGCCTTACGCCTGCAAATTGGCAGCAATGGAATGAATCATGCCAATGAAGGGTCTTCGGCCACAGACGTCATTTTCGGCGCGGCGAATGATACGGCTTCGTATAACGCATTCACCGAACGGGCCATGTCTCCGGCAAAGGCTGGTGACGCTGTCGAACTCACCATTCAGGCGAGTGCAACGGCAACGAACGTGGATTGGCCGGCAGGAGGAGGAGAATGGAGTGCTCTGCCTGGCGGCGCGCCGTCGTGGACACATGATGTGCATCTCGGTTCAAATTTGGGCACGAACACGGTCACCGTGACCGGTACACAGCGTGCCAACAACACAATTGTCGATGGTGGGCGTCTTCACATCAGCCCTGGCGCGTCGTTGGCCAGCGACGTAACGGTCAACTCCGGCGGAGCCATTTCGGGTGAAGGTTGGATCGGCTCGAATTTGACGCTGGACGGCAAACTCGCGGTCGGTTCCGCCAATTCATTGCACGTTGCCGGCGCGGCCGATATTGACGGAGGGTCACTCGCAATTGCGCCGGGGTACGTTCAGGCGCTGAATACCGTGTCGGCCCCATTCGCCGTGTTGACAGCGGCCGGAGGCCTGCAATGCGGAGCCGCGTGCATTCAAGCGTACAACGCGATGGAAGGCCAGGCGTTGAGCCCCGGCTACACGCTGGAATCGGTCGATGTCTCGTCGCAAAACTTGACGATTCAGATCAGGGCCGGGCTGCTTGGCGATTACAACGGCAATGGAGCCGTGGACACTGCCGATTACGTGCTCTGGCGCAACGGCGGCCCGCTGCAAAATGAAGCCGCGAGCCTCGGTGTCGTTAATGGTTTGGATTACGACTATTGGAGATCGCATTTCGGCATGACCGTCAATGCGGCGGTACTCCCCGGCGACCACGATGGCAACAGCACCGTCGACGCGGCCGACTATGTTGCTTGGCGAAGCAACAATGGTGCGCAAGCCGGCTATGACGCTTGGCGGGCGAATTTTGGCAACACAAGCGGCTCAAGCGCCGGTGCTGCGATTGGCACGGCGATTGTTCCCGAACCGGCAACTGCAGTCTTGCTGTTGGTGGGGAGTTGGCTAATTGCCCGTCGCCGACGCGGCGGGTCCCGCCAAATGAAGGTCGTTTGGCGCCAGGGCCGTAATCGCCGCATGACTCGCGGGCGCGGTTGCACAAAAGACGGTTTCCGGCCGCTTGCTGCGACGGACAGTGAGGCACGCGCCATGATCCGTTGCCTCACATTGCTCGGCTTGGCATTGTTTTTGGCGGCGGTTTGTTCGTCGGCCATCTGGGCGGTGCCGATGGACATGTATTGGGACGGTACAACCAACGGGAGCTGGAATACGCTCGCCCGGTGGTCCTCGGCCAGCAATAGTCCGACGCCAGACCCGCCCAGAATCCCTGGTGTGGAGGACGCCGCCTGGTTCAATATCTCGACGGTCAATACCACACAAACGGTCAACCTCGACGCAGCCCAGTCGGTGCGGGCAGTCCTATTTGTAAGCACGGGCGCGGTGACGATCCAAAGCGGCAGCGGCGGCTCGCTGACAATCGGCAGCGACGGAATTTACGTGGCGCCCAACGCCGGCGCGGTCACGATTTCCGCCAATGTCCTGCTGGGGCCCACGCAATCCTGGGCCACCGACGGCAGCTCGCAGCTTACGGCGAGCGGCGCTATCGGCGGCAACGGTGGCATCAGCAAAAACGGAACCGGGACGCTGACGCTCACGAATAGCAACAATTACACAGGCGGCACGTTCCTGAACCAAGGCACGCTGATCATCAATTCGAACGCGAATCTTGGCGGGTCGGGCAGCAATTTGTTGTTCGACGGCGGGACCCTGCAGACCGCGCAATCCGTCGACATTTCCCGCGCGGTTATTTTGGACGACGGCAGCGGCGCGATCAACA
>JBIOWO010000224.1:0-7703 GCA_044868555.1 Lacipirellulaceae bacterium
GGCTACAAGATGCTCGACCGGCTGAGCGACCCCATGCATCGCCGCGCGGCCGGGTTCCTACTCACGACGTTCCAGAAGCTCAACGCGAGTTCAACGGCGTCGATTAGGGCCGCATTGGCCGGTCGGCTCCAGCGGTTGCGCGGGGAGTTGGAAAACCTGTCGGAGCCGGAAGACGCCGATGATCTCTTCGAAGACGAGCGGTACGAAGGTGAATTCGAGGAGGAGAAGGTCCTCAAGGACGACCGAGAAATCCTTCAGGACGAAGTGGCCATGCTGACACAGTTGCTCGGCATGCACGTCGAGCGCGACCGAAAGCTGGACGAGTTGCTGGGACTCACCGATCAAATTGACCGCGAAAGCCCCCGCCACGACCAAGAAAAAGTTCTCATCTTTACCGAGTACCGGCAGACACAACGGTACCTCGTCGAAGAACTAGAGAAGAAGTACGGCAAGGGGTCGGTTGTTGTCATTCATGGCAGCATGAAACTGGAACGCCACGAGGACTACCAACAGGAAATTGACAGTTTGTGGATGCCGTTCAAGCGCGAAGGCGCCAACGTAGCGCCCGGCACGAAACGCACGAGTCAGCGATTATTTCGCGACCATGAGCGGGTTCGCTTCCTCGTTTCGACCGAGGCAGGCGGTGAAGGCATCAATCTGCAATTCTGTCACATTTGTGTGAACTACGACCTGCCGTGGAATCCGATGCGCGTCGAGCAGCGTGTGGGGCGTGTTTACCGCTACGGCCAGGACAAGGTCGTGCAGGTCTACAACTTTTTCAACAAAGGAACGGTTGAGGACCAGGTGCAGTCGTATTTTGAAGATCGATTGGACCGGGCCACGAAGGCCATTAGCCAGGTGACCGGTGAAGACCCGGAAGAAATCATGGCTACGCTCAATGGTCAGTTGGAAAGCGAGATTGAGCCGCCCAAGATTTATCAGCGGGCGATGGTGGAGGGGAATCTCAATAAGCAAACCCAAAAGGAGATTGGCGACGCGGTCGAGCGGGCAAGACGGGCCTACGAGATCGCCACTCAGAGTTTGTTTCGCGACGTCTCCAGCTATTCGTTCGATAAGTACCGGCGAGAACTTGCCACAGATTTGACGCTAGGCGATTTGCAGCAATTCTCAGAACGCTTCCTGGCCGCGCACCGGCGACAGGTGCAGCGGAAAGAGCAGTTCCTCGAATTCCTCGTTCCCGATGTGCTGAAACCGTTTAACTTGCCGGAGCGTATTCGCAATGCCACATTTGACCGCGAGCTGGCCATTCGGCGGACAGATGCGGAGTTCCTTGCCCTCGGTCATCCACTAATTGATGCGATGTTGGCGCACGTTGGCTCCCACGATTTCGGCGGTCTCGCCGCTTGTCGAATCATAAAAAGCAGCGATCGAACCGGACAATCTGGCTTTTTATTTCTTTTCATGATACGGCAGCGGATCGCGCGAGAGGACGGCGACGAGTGCTTATTCAAGTTCGCACCGGTATTTGTGAGCGCCGATGGTCGCGTCGATGACGAAGCAGCTTTGCAGGCAGTATCGACAATCGGAGACGAAATGCGAAAGCGTTCAAATCTGCCCGATCCGACACCCGCGTTTGGGCTCGCCAGAAAACACCTCGAATCAACCGCGGACCTCTGGGATTGGGAGGACGACGTCGAATTCCTCGGCATGAGCTGGGTGGAGTTTGAATAGCGACGACCCGGGCTATTGGATTGCGCCCTTTCAGGGCCTTCGAATCCCTCACTCAAACCGCGGCGCCAATCGCTCCACCACCAATCGCCCGATGTTCAGCGAAGCGGTCGCCGCCGGCGATGGCGCATTTTCGACGTTGATCACGCGGTCGGTCTCGTGGATTACAAAATCGTCGACCATCTGCCCATCGGGGCTGACGGCCTGCGCCCGCACGCCGGCCGGCGCCCAATCGAGGTGTTTCGACTCGACCGCCGGCACCAATCGCTGCAGGGCCCGCACGAACGCCCGCTTGCTGAAGCTGCGGCGCATTTCATCGGTGCCGATTCGCCAATAGCGGGCCGCCAGCCGCCAAAAGCCGGGATACGTCAATGTCTCCGTCAGATCGCGGACGTTGATCGTCGTGTTCTTGTAGCCCTCGCGGGCAAACGCGAGCACTGCGTTCGGGCCACACTCCACCCGCCCGTCAAGCCGCCGCGTGAAATGCACGCCGAGGAACGGGTAGTTCGGATCGGGCACCGGATAGATCAACAGCGGCACCAGGAAATGGGCCTCGGGCCGCAGCAAATAGAATTCGCCGCGAAACGGCACGATCATTCCCGATGGCTTCGCTCCGCTGAGCCGCGTGACCCGGTCGCTATAGAGCCCGGCACAATTGACGGCCTGTGCGGCGGCGAACTCGCCTGCCGTTGTTTCGACGGTCGCACGGTTTGCATCGCGGCGGATGGCGGTCGCCCGCGCGCCGGTAACAATTCGGCCCCCCTGCTCCTCGATCAACTTCGCCAACTGCCGGGCCACTTCGGCGTAGTCGACGATGCCGGCCTCGGGAATGTGGATCGCCGCCAGGCCCGTGGCATGGGGCGCGAGCTCGCGAATCCGTTCCGGCCCGATCCGCTCGCAAACGACGCCGTTCGCCTGCCCGCGCTCCAGCAGTTTTTCCATCCGCGCGAGCTCTTCCTCGTCGACCGCCACAATAATCTTGCCGCACAGATCGAACGCAATCCCTTGCTCGCGGCAAAACTGCTCCATCGCCAATTTGCCGGCCCGGCAGTTCTCGGCCTTGAGCGACCCGGGCCGGTAGTAGATGCCCGAGTGTAGCACGCCCGAGTTGCGGCCCGTCTGATGGCTGGCAACGGCCGCCTCCTTCTCCAGCACGGTAATGCGCTTGCCGGGAAATCGCTCGAGGAAACGAAATCCGGTCGCCAGACCGACAATCCCGCCGCCGATGATGATGAGATCGCTTTGATGCATAGAAATTGATTTGCGCCGCAACCCAAACTTGCCGGAACATACCGATCTGGTTAAACGTGTCTCGCGAGATGGCAGAAGGATGGTATAATTATTGCGCCGGTAGTTCAATGCACTTCCTACATCGTTCGATGAGATGAAAGGCCCGTCGATGCCTTCAACTATATCCATGGAACTGGCACGCCGGGCCCAGTCGCTGTATGAGCGGCGACTCAAGGCCAAACTTGAGGCAACGAACGAAGGCGATTTTGTCGCGATTGAGCCGGACTCCGGCGACTACTTCGTTGGAAAGACAATGAGTGAGGCGATCCAATCGGCGCGGGCCGCCTATCCAGATCGATTGGGATTCGCAATCCGCGTAGGCCATAAGAATACGGTCGAACTTGGGGTCATGTCGTGACGGGCAGAGTTGATCGCGCAGGACGCGCACTCATCGATATCCGTGTGCGCCGATCGTTGGATGCAACTGTTCGCACGTTGACCGCTTGGATCGATACGGCATTCACGGGTGAGCTAGTAATCCCGCGCAACACGATTCAAGATCTTGACCTGGCTCAATCTTGGGTGATCACCGCCGGTCTGGCCGACGGTACTCAAGTTGTACTGGATACGTTCACGTGCTTTGTCGAGTGGTTTGGCGACGAGCGGCAGATTGAAGTTGTCGAAAGTGATGGATTGCTTCCTTTGCTCGGTATTGGGCTGTTAGGCAAATGCCGTTTGGATATTGATTATCGGCTGGGTACGGTCGCAATCGACTGAGCGATTCCAAGCAGCTAGTAATTCGCCCCGCTCTTGCGGATGTGGACCATCGGCGCGGCGTCGGCCTGATTGAGTTTTCCGCGGACGACGTTGGCCAGCACGATGCGGTGGTCTCCGGAATCCATGTGGCGGACCGGTTCGCATTCGAGGTGCCCCAGCGTTTCCGTCAGCACCGGCACACCGCGGGCACAATGAGCGATCGCCACGCCATCGAACGCCGGCATCCCTGGTTCGAAGCCGCGTGCGAAATGCTTCATCAGCTTCTGTTCCGACGCACCGAGCAGATTCAAAACGAACGGCTCGCCGGCCGTCAGCCAATCGCACACGTAGCGGCCTTGCTTCACCGCGACGCTGACCATCGGCGGCTCGAACCCGGCCTGCATCACCCAACTGGCCAGCATGCCGGTCGCCCGCGTTCCCGTACCGATCGTCAGAATGTAGATGCCGCTCGGCACGCGGCCCAGAACAGGTTGAAACGATTTGGCCGACGCCATCGTGTAGTTCCTATGTTGAGAACCCGATCAGTATCTCTCGCAGAGTCGTAGAGGCGCGGAGGAATTTCTAGTTCCTGACTTTCTCTGTGTCGCTGCGACATTGCGCAAGATCTCACAAATGCTGTCATGCTGTCGGTGCGCGCTCCACCTCGAACTACCGATTGTAGGTGGCGGCGGTTAGCCCGTCGATTCCCCGCGTTGCGCAAGTGCTTATGCCGCGGGCGATTGCGCGGCGGGGATTCCCTCTGTCCGCGGGACTGAACATCCGCTAACCTGTCGCCCCAATTCCGTCGAGAATGAAGTAGGGTCCCCCTCCATTCCCGCCGCTTTCCCGCCAGCACCTGACTGACCTCCCTAGACCCGCGCTCCCCATGCTCTGTCCCATTCGCTCGATCGTCCGGCGGTCGTCTGCGCTTGCGCTCTGCGTGTGCGCATCGGCAATTGCCGGCGCTGCCGGAGCGGACGAGAGCTGGATGACCGATGCCAGCGCATCGTCTGCATACCAGTTGGCGTCGTGGAGCGACGATTCGAGCTACGGCAACGCTACGCCCGTGCCGGTAGCCGTGGAACTGGGGGCCTGGGACGGCCACATGCCAATGTCGCAGCCAACAGCCGTGGCGGAAGGGCCGCCGGCAGAACGCTGGATCGCGGCCCCGGCCGACCGGTCGCCGTACGTCGACACCGAAATCTACGGCGACCCGGCGTGGGAAGGCGGAACTTTTGTTCAGCACGGCGACAGCGGAGTGTGGTGTTGGCAAGTTCTGCCTGACGGCCTGATCTACCACTCCTATTGGGCCGGCGTGCACGAGCCACGCTTGTCGCTCGTGTTGTTCGGCGAGCGCGACGGACGCAACCTGTGGGACGGCACACTCGGCGGCCGCGTCGGCATCCTCCGCTACGGCACGCAGGGTGCTTTCTTTCCGCAGGGCTGGCAGCTCGATGTCGAAGCCGCCGCCCTCGTGCGGCTCACGCTCGACGAAATTCGCGATTTCGAGACGGCCGACTACCGTGTCGGCATTCCACTCACCTATGGAATCGACAACTGGCAATTCAAGCTCGCCGTGTACCATCTCAGCTCGCACCTGGGCGACGAATTCGCAATCGCCAACCCGGGCAGCCTCGATGACCGCATCAACTACGTCCGCGACGCGATCGTGCTGGGTGGCTCCTACTATCCGTATCCCTTCATGCGGCTGTACGCCGAGGCCGGTTATTCGGTGAACGTCGACGGCGGCGCCGAGCCGTGGGAATTCCAATTCGGAACCGAACTTTCGCGCCCCGGCCCAACCGGCACTCACGGCTCACCATTCCTGGCCGTCAACGCCCACCTGCTGGAGGAGCACGACCTTGGCGGCAGCATCACGACGCAAGCCGGCTGGCTATGGCGCGGCGAATCGGGCCAGGTGATGCGGCTCGGCCTCCACTACCTCAACGGCAAGAGCAGCCAGTACCAGACGTTCGACGACTCCGAAGAACAAATCGGCTTCGGCTTGTGGTACGACTACTAGCATGGCTCATCAGCCCCAGAAGTGTGTATGCCAGGGCAATAGTCGCCGGCTCGGGCACGGCGGCCGACAGCGGCTGGGCGGAGGCACCCAGAGGGTACCCGGCCGCGCCGCTGCCGGGACCGAGCGAGGTTCCGAAGTTGGCACGCCAAATGTCGTAGTGACTTTGCGTGTAGAGCGTGCCAAGGCCGTGGCGCCACTCGACATAGTCGGCGGCGTCGACCGTGCTGTCGAAGTTAAAATCGCCCGGCACGGTGGCCACGTCGTTCGATACGAAGACGCCCTGCGAGCCGTCGGTGAAGCTGGCCCAGAAGGCGAGCTGGCCGAAGTTGTTGAAGCCGCTGGGCCAGCCGTTGGCGTTGCCGGTGTCGCCGACGAAGCCCAACTCGCTGATCGTGCGGAAGTCGCCAGGTGCCACTTCCAGCTCGTCGCCCTTGCGGACGATGAGCTGCTGGGCGCCGGACCGATCGGTCGCCCAGATACCGTGGTCGTTCGTGGAATCCACGCCGGGGCCGGCGAGGGGAGAGGTAATCGCAACTTGCCCGACGTTGTTTAGTACACGCGCGAGGCCGAGAGCTGGGTTACCTGCGAACACCGTCCCCGCGGGTGTGCCAGGAGCCTGGTTCCCGAAGCGGTGCACGACCGTCACGTTGCCCAGCGCGTCGTTCAAGAAGAGGGCCTCATCATTGCTCTCATCGACTCCGGTACCCGAGAGAAGGACATTCAATAGGGCCTGTCCAGCTTCGTTCAGCGATGACCAGCCTCCAAAGTCCTCGAAGTTTACGCCGCTCGGTGTACCCGGTGCGTGAGTGCCGCGGCGGGCGATGAGCGTAAGACTGCCGCCCGAATCGGCCATCCAGACGCTGTCCCCTCCAAACCCAACCGGCGGAGGGTCGCTGCTGAGTCCGGCGACGATGACACTCTGGCCAGCGTTGTTAATTGCTCCGGTCGCGAAAATTGCGTCGAAGGTTACGCCCGGCATGCCGGGGACGGGGGCTCCCTTTCGGGCAACCAGCGCAAGGCTGCTTGAGCCCTCGGACCAGATGCCTTGGTTGTTACTGTTATTGACGCCGCTGCCCGAGAGTGCGGCGAAGAACACGCTCTCGCCGGCGTCGTTGAGTCCGGCCTCCTCCAAGTAGTTGTTGACCACGCCAGCGGGCAGGCCCGGCATGGGGCTTCCCTGACGGGCTACCAGTTCGAGGCCGCCCGTACGCTCCGACCAGCGCCCAAAGTCGTTTGCGTTTGTCACGCCGGCGCCGGAGAGATAGGCGCGAAACGTGGTTTGGCCGGCATTGTTGAGCACCGGTGCATCGAGGACTTCGTAAAGATTGTTGAACGTAAAGGTGACACCGGCCGGCGTACCCGGTGCCTGCTGGTCATTGCGGGCCACCACCGTGAGGCTGCCGGAACCCTCCGACCAGATTCCGAGGCCGCCGTCCGTCGTAGCGCCATAAAACGCGGTCTTACCGGTGTCATTGAGCACGGGGAAAAACAGCTCTAGCGCGGGGTCCATCGAGAAGTTTACTCCCACTGGCGCGCCAGGCGCCTGACTACCGGTGCGGGCCACGAGCGACAGGCTGCCATCGCCCTCAGACCACACGCCCTGATGGTTCGAGAAATCGACGCCGCTTCCGGCGATGTTGGCGCGAAACGCGACGTGTCCGGCGTCGTTCAGCACGGCTCCACCGTAGCCATATTGAAACTGAGGGTGGAGCAAGGAGCCGAAGCTCTCGTAGGTCACGCCGCCCGGCGTGCCGGGCGCCTGCTGACCGGTCAGGGCGACGGTGCGCAGGTCGGCGGCGTGGGCGGCGGCGACGAAGGAGATCGATACGAGAAGCGCCGTGATGAAAATGCTTTGTCTCATGAGTTTTTCCTCCTGCGATCAGTAGTGTCCGGCTATAAGTCGAACATTTTCAACTGGTTAGAATCAGGGGTTTGTGGAATTGGTTGGTTTTGATCGTTGAGAGCCTGAATTAGCGGGGTTTTCTCGAACAACGTGAGGCTGAGG
>JBIOWO010000225.1:0-3336 GCA_044868555.1 Lacipirellulaceae bacterium
CACGATCTGGGGCGTTGCCCCAGCCACCCGCAGCAACGATAGGACTCGTACGATGCAATACCGCGAACTGGGCCGTACCGGCTGGCAAGTCTCGACCGTGAGCTTTGGCGCCTGGGCCATTGGCGGATCGTGGGGCACGGTCGACGATCAGGACTCGCTGGCCGCGCTCCACCGCGCGATCGACCTGGGCGTCAACTTCATCGACACGGCCGACGTCTACGGCGACGGCCGTAGCGAGCGGCTCGTCGGCGAGCTTCGCCGCCAGCGCCGCGAGGAGATTCACGTCGCCACCAAGGCCGGCCGGCGGCTCGATCCGCACACCAACGAAGGCTACAACCGCGCGAACCTCGTCGCCTTCGTCGACCGCAGCCTCAAAAATCTGGCCGTCGACTCGATCGATCTGTTGCAGCTCCATTGCCCGCCGAACGACGTGTACTATCGGCCCGACGTGTTCGGCGTCCTCGACGACCTGATCGCGGCCGGCAAGCTGCGGCACTACGGCGTGAGCGTCAAATCGCCCGAAGAGGGGCTCAAGGCGATGGACTACCCCAACGTCCAAAGCGTGCAGATCATCTTCAACATGTTCCGCCACCGGCCGGCCGAGCTATTCTTTGCCGAGGCGAAGCGGCGGAAGGTCGGCATCCTGGCCCGCGTGCCGCTCGCCTCGGGCCTGCTTTCCGGTCGCATGGGGCGCGACACGCGATTCGAACCGAGCGACCACCGCCAATTCAATCGCCAAGGCGAGGCGTTCGACGTTGGCGAAACGTTTTCGGGCGTCAACTACGAGACGGGCCTCGCGGCAGTCGAAGAATTGAAGTCCATCTGCCCACCGGGAATGACGTTGTCGCAATTTGCACTCCGCTGGATTCTGATGTTCGACGTGGTCACGTGCGCGATTCCCGGCGCGAAGCGGCCGGCGCAAGCCGAACAAAACTGCGCCGCCGCCGACCTGCCGCCGCTCGACGAAGCCACCATGGCGGCCGTCCGCCGCATCTACGATCAATACGCCCGCCCGCAGGTGCATCACCGCTGGTGAGTCGGGACCAAAGACATTCGTTCAAGAGTCGAGCAGGCGGTACCGATCGCGCCGCTAACGAGTTGTTTGCACGGCGCGCGCAAAATCGCTACAACTGGCAAGCATGAGCATCGACGAAATCCTTGGTACCTTGAATCGACACGGCTGTCGTTTCCTGCTGATCGGCGGCATGAACTTCATGCTGCGACATCAGCCGATTCTCACCTACGATATAGACGTGTGGATCGAGGATAGTCCGGAGAATCGTCGCCGTTGCGAATTGGCGTTGTGCGAACTGAATGCCGAATGGGGAGCAACGGACGAGGAGTGGGGACCCGTTTCGCAGATTGCAGCCCGATGGCTTGACCGGCAACACGTCTATTCGTTGATTACGCCGTTTGGCGCGTTGGACATTTTTCGGAGCGTTGCAGGTCTCGATCATTGGGAAACTTGTTCGCAAAGAGCAACTGCGGAAACGACATCCTCCGGGACAGCTTACCTCGGCCTGTCCGATGAGGACATGTTGCAGTGCCAATTGGCCTTACCGGAAGGTGAGCAAAAATACGACCGGATACGTGCGCTGCGAGATGCGATCGCACGACGACAGAGGTCCACATGAATGATGATCTGAAGGAACGCGAAGAAAGAAAGCGGGAACGATGCTGGGACCCGCGCCAGCGGTGGCAAGTTATCGAGCGGACGATTTCCTGGATCGACAGCCAGCAGCCGGTTCCGCGTAATTCCCGGCAAGCTTGTTTGGCGAATCAGGCCAATTTGCTGCGCCGCGTCCCCGCGACCAGTCCAATAACTCGATCGACCAACGATGAAACAAGTTAACGCCCGAACTGCCTCAAGATGCACGACCTGCATCCCATTGCTGCTGTTGGCAACTGTCGCCATGGCGCAGCAACCAACCGACAAGGGGGTGAAATCGGCCGCGGATTCTAATGCCGCTCACGAATTAGTGTGGGCAGACGAATTCAACAACGACGGCCCGCCCGACCCGGCCAACTGGTCCTACGAGCGCGGCTTCGTACGCAATGAGGAGTTGCAATGGTATCAGCCCGAGAATGCCCGCTGCGAAGGCGGCTTGCTCATCATCGAAGGTCGGCGCGAGCAGGTGAAGAACCCGCGCTACGAGGCGGAGGCCCGCGATTGGCGGCGAGACCGCGAGTTTGCTGAGTACACGTCGGCCTGTCTCATCACCCGGCGCAAACACGAATGGCTTTACGGCCGATTCGAGATGCGCGGCCGGATCGACACGCGGGCCGGAATGTGGCCGGCCTGGTGGACGCTGGGCACCGCGCGGGGCTGGCCGGGCGGCGGCGAAATCGACATCATGGAATACTATCGCGGCGAGCTGCTGGCCAACGTCGCGTGGCTCGGCCGGCGGCGCGGCGCACCGCGTTGGGACGAATCGCGGCGGTCGATCAGCGAGTTTCGCGACCCCGAGTGGTCGAAAAAGTTTCACGATTGGCGGATGGACTGGGACCGCGACTCGATCAAGCTGTACGTCGACGACAAGCTCCTCAATGAGACCGATCTGGCAACGACGATCAACGGCAATCGCGAGGCGGCCAACCCGTTCCACGAGACGCAGTACATGTTGCTGAACCTGGCAATCGGCGGCACGAACGGTGGCGACCCGTCGGCCACCGAGTTTCCCGCGCGGTTTGAAGTGGATTACGTGCGCGTCTATCAGCGGCCTACGTCAAAATAGCGATGCCGCAACGAGCCGCCTGGTCGCTGACGACGGGAGCGTTCAGGAACTCGCTTGCCAACATCTAGGGGGGTTAGATTGTCGTTGCAGTGCAAATACCCCTCTGCAGATGCATGGACGTGGACTCATGCGAAGGGGTCAGCACCAAGTTTCTTGATTTCCGCTTCGAGCGCTATACACTCAGGGTCGTCGTGAGTTTTTCGTTGCCCGGTGGGCTTGCTCTTTTCAATTTGGAGGAACGCTCATGAACAGACGTAATTCAGCGGTTATATTTCTTGCTGTGATGTCGTTGCTCTGCTTTGCCGGACTGGCGCTGGCGCAAGGAATCAATACGCCCGATCCGTCACTGCCGCCATTCACAGGCAAGTATGTCTCACCCATGGATGTGCACGCCATGTATTCGGGGACAGGATTGTTGGTCGTGCTATCGCAAATAGAACACAAGCCCATTGCCCTCGAGTCGCGGATGGCGATGGGCGCGGATGAGCAGGAATCCTTCCTCTCCAACTTGAACGGCATGGTATCGGTCAACCTCTCGCCCCCGCAACCGATGCACGCACAAGGCTTAGTGACAACAAAGGTCTTCAACAAAGTAGGCAAT
>JBIOWO010000226.1:0-11448 GCA_044868555.1 Lacipirellulaceae bacterium
GACATTCGCCAACTCGATCCACGAAATTCCATCCTCACCAGCGTCACCTCCGTGCCGTTGCGAAAAGTAAACTGCCCGAAGATGATTACGAATGCTAGCGATCATATGGTTCTGAGATAGGTTCTTAATCGGAACACGTAAAGCCGCTCGTAGAAATAGATTGCGCGCGAGTCAGCTCGCTGACATTAGCACGCAATTTACGAGGTTTTGCAATGTTTGCAAGAGGTTGTGTACCGCGTACCGGTTAGAATCAGCGCTCGTTCAATGGTGGGAGCGAGCGGACGATTTTCATAGTCTCGATGCTTACGCGGACGATGCGTTTGACAAGGTCGATGATGTAGCGGGGCTGGTTGTGTTCGCGGCACCAGTCGTTGGGATCGTTGACGATGCCGCTGTCTTTGTCGCGTGTGACCTGGTAGCGCTCTATGATCCATTCGATGGCCGGCTTGCCGTTGACGACGTAATCGTAGGCTGCGAGCGGAATGTCGGACAGCGTGATGTGGCTATTGTAGATAATGCGGCTCTTGTCCCATTTCTGGCCGGCGGCCTTTTGGTCGGCGGTGGGGCGTGCGAACACCATTTTCTGCACGCGATAGTGTTCGTCCGGGTCGAGTTCCAAGGCCGCGGAGTGTTCTTTCACGGGCCAGGGCTCAACCGTCTCGTAATTCAAGTGCCACTCCGCCAGCGTTCGCCCCGCTTCGCTGAACGCCTTGAAGTCCTTTGCCTCCCGAGTAAGCGGGATGCGAGGCAGCATCTTCTTCAGGTCCGCCGCGAACCGGGTGCGGTACTCGGGCGAGTGCAGCACGCCGTAGACGTAATAGAAGATGTCCTCCTTCGACACGTTCGGCCCGTACACCCCGCGGAAGGTTGCCAGGATCGCATCCGTGATCGCGTCGCGACGATGATAGCCGCCGATGACCTCGCCGTCGCCATTGCCGTAGGTGAGTTTACCGGCTTCCTCGATGGGTTCGTACAGATACAGCGGGAAGCATTGGCTAGTGTCGTGGAAATGCAAGTTAGGGACGTGATTTGTAATCAAAGCGGAGAACGGCTTGCTCGCGCCAATTCCTGTTGTCGCAATTACGAAGTTCTCATGTTGCTGCGAAGGAAAGATGCGCGGCATCTGCCCTACGCGATCATTTAGAGCGCCATCAAAATACAAGCGGCTCTTAACAAATGGCCGATACGTCGCGACAATTAGGCGGTTTTCATCGAAGTTGATCATGCGTTTTCGACAGGCATCGGCGAGTAAGCTGCTCGACCACGCAATGCGCTTTGGATCCTTTTCGAGAAGTGGTTCGATTATCTCCTGCTTCTTTAGAATGGGGGCATTGGGTGGGATGTCAGCGATCTCAAAAGCCGCAGCTACCTGCTCGTTGTAATAGTCGATTAACTGAGAGACATTGGTAGAAAGGGCTCTTGCCGAAAAGTGGTATACCCACGCATCACGATTGGTGGAAACGCCCAGCGAGCACGCTGCAAAGAGATGTGCGCCAGCTTCCGAAGCCGTCTTGTCTCCAAGCGGAAGAAACTGCCCGAACGCTGGATCTCGTTGGCTAATCCAGTCGTGCTCGGCGTTAGGCTGGAGCGTTGACCATTTGCCGGCCGAGTCGATTCCGGCGATACCGGCGAAGCCGCTGATGATCTGGAGTTTCTCATCGCGGGTGTGATAGTCCCCGATGTCATAGTAGCGCAGAGTCGCCGGGGCGGTCTTCGCGGGATTCTTGACGAGCACCGTGATAGCGATAGGCGCGCGGCTGCCAGAGCCGAAAATCTTGCCGCCTTCCTGTCTCGACAACTCTCCCGATGTGCGCTGATTGCCTCGCAGGTTGAACACATAGACGGACGTGAACTCCTCGCTGAGGCAGGCGCGCAGACCGTCCATGTTATTGGCGTCGATAAACGAACCATTGGTGACGAATCCAATCACACCGCGTCTTTCGATGCGGTCGCTGGCCCATCGGATCGCGCGGATGTAGCTGTCGTACAGATTCTTTAGAAGCTTCGCGTTCGATTTCGCCGCGTAGGTCGAGCGGATCCGCTGATCGAGGACCGCGTATTCGAGATTCTGATTGTCGTCGTTCGCACTTTCCTGCTGCGCCGAATACGGTGGGTTCGCCATGACTACCCGAATCGGGCTGGCCTTTTGGCGCTTCACGCGAGCAGTATTTTCGGGAAATGTTCCTTCGATCCTTTGTTGGCCGGATTCGTAAAGCTGGAACGTGTCGGTGAGAACGATCCCCTCGAACGGCGCGTAATTGGTCCGTGGTCCGTGGTCCGTGGTCCGTGGTCCGTGGTCCGTGGTCCGTGGTCCGTGGTCCGTTTATTTTACTGCTGTCGCGGAGGCCGTGGAGTGTTTCTTCGATGTTGATGGCGGCGATGTAGTAGGCGAGGAGGACGATTTCGTTGGCGTGCAGCTCGTGCTGGTACTTGTAGAGCAGCTTGTCGGGCGGGATCAGACCGGATTGCAGCAGGCGGACCAGGAACGTGCCGGTTCCCGTAAACGGGTCGATGATGTGGACGTCCTTTTCGCCCAGGCCGGAGTTGAACTCGTCGCGCAAGACGTCCTGGACGCTGTGGATGATGAAATCGACGACCTCGACCGGCGTGTAAACAATGCCCAGCCGCTCGGCCATCCGGGGGAAGGCGGTGCGGAAGAACTCATCGTACAGCTCGATGACCACTTTCTGTCGCGCTTCGGCGTTATCCAGTCCCTTGGCCCGGTCGCGGACGCTGGCATAGAACTTTTCGAGCGTGGCAGTTTCTTTTTCCAGCGACTGGTCGTGCAGGATGTCGAGCATCTTCTGCATCGACTGGCTGACGGGGTTCCGCTCGGTGAAGACATAGTTGGCAAACAGCGCGTCGAACACCGGCCGGGTGATGAGGTGCTGCGCGAGCATCTCGATCGCATCTTCGCGCGACACGGCCGGGTTGAGGTTGTGCTGCAAACCGGCCAGGAACTCGTCAAACGCCTTCGATTGCTTCGACTTGGGATCGTCCAGCAGGGCCTTGATGCGGGTAATGTGCGTCTCGGCAATGGCGGCGATATCGCGGGCCCACGTTTCCCAGTAGGCGCGGTCGCCGCATTTGAGCACGATCCTGGCGTAGATGGCGTCCTTCCACTCGTCGAGCTGGGGGAATGAGAACACGCCCTGCACCTCGCGGAGCTTGGGCTTGGAATTGCCGTCGCTGGCACCCGTCTCCTCGTCGCCGGCCCCGCCGCCAACGCCGATTACCTGAATGTTATCGGGGCGATTCTTGTTAAGCACCAACTTATTGATCTCAGCGTTGAAGCGGTCGTCGTGGGCGCGAAGCGCCTGGAGCACTTGCCAGACGACTTTGTACTTCTCGTTGTTTTTGAGCGCTTCCTCGGGCTTCATGTCGGCCGGGATGCCGATGGGCAGGATGATGTACCCGTAGCGCTTCCCCTCGGCGCGGCGCATGACTCGGCCGACCGACTGGACGACGTCGATCACTGAATTGCGGGGATTGAGAAACATCACCGAATCGAGTGCGGGAACGTCGACGCCTTCCGAGAGACAGCGGGCGTTGGAGAGAATTCGGCAGGTGTTGTTGGCGGCGTCGGCCTTCAGCCAGTCGAGCAATGCGCCACGGCGGAGCGCGTCGAAAGTGCCATCCACGTGGTCGGCTTCGATATCGAGCAGATTGACCGCGTCGGGGTGCGTTTCCTTGTAGGCTTCGATAATCTGACCGAACTTCGCGACAAACGCCTTGGAATCCTTGATGGAGCGGGAGAACGCGACCGCGCGACGCATCGGCTGGACATCGCCTTGCAGGTCGGTGGTCGTGGAGGCCGCTTCAAACCGCTTTTCTAGCCCGTTCCAGCAACCGGTGATTTTGACGGCATCGTCCAGGTTCAACTCGCTGTTCTTGTCGGCGATCTGTTTCTGAAATGTCTTGGCGACGTATTTCTCATCGACGGCCAGTACCAGAACTTTGTAGTCAGACAGGAGCGATTTGCCGACAGCCTCGCCGAACGCAAGGCGGTGCAACTCTTCGCCGAACATGGCCGGATCGTCCATCGAAGCCAGCTCGGCCGCGGCTTCCTTGGCCTTGCTCTTGGCATCATCGCCATAAATGCGGGGCGTCGCCGTCATGTAGAGGCGTTTCTTGCCTTTGATGTAATCAGCGTCATGGACCTTGACGAAGAGCGATTCGTCCTCGCCGGTAAGCGTGACGCCGGTCGTGCGGTGCGCCTCGTCGCAGATGACAAGATCGAATGCGGGTAGGCCCGATTTCTGGGCCTTTGAAATCGCGTCGATGGACTGGTAGGTGGAGAACACGACCGTCATGCGCGGAGTGTCTTTTTTTGCGAGCTCGGCGAATTGGCGGTACTGCTGGACGAGTTCTTTGGCGTTGGTTGTGGCCGGGAACGCCAGATCGTGAATTGTGATTTCGGGGAGGTCAGCGGATACCTTGGTGCGCGACTTGCCAATGTTGGGATCGGAGCAGACCGCCAAGCTGCGGATGCCGGGATCGGCCTCGGTGGCCCATTCGCGCAGACTTTGCGAGAGAAGTGAAAGTGACGGGACGAGAAATAGCACGTGGCCGGCTGGGGCAAGTTTTTCGGCAATCTTGAGCGCCGTGAAGGTCTTGCCGGTGCCGCAGGCCATGATCAGCTTGCCGCGATCGGCGGTGGCCAGACCGGCAACGACATCCTTCAGCGCGTTCTTTTGATGGTCACGAAGTGATTTCTTCGCGAGGCGTTTTAGGTTTTGCGGTCGCCGGGCATCGAATTTGGACCAATCAATCGGGCTGGCCTGGAGGTCATGCACGCTCAGGCGGGTGAATGCTTTGGTTTGGTGGTCGAGGGCATCCTCGGCGTTCTTCCCCCACTTGTCGGTGGTCGAAACAATGATCCCGGACGTAAATTGTTTGCGTCCCGCGGCCGTGAAGAACGAATCGATGTCGGCTTTCGCGACAACATGTTCCGGAAGATAAAACTTGCACTGTATTGCGCAGTGGTCGCCCGTGGCTCGCTCGCGGGCCACGAGATCGACTCCGACATCGCCAACCTGGCCCTTTTGCGGCCAGTCGTTCCACATCCAGACATCGGAAAAGCGGTCGGCGTAGAGTGGGTCGAGCTCAAAATACTGCACCATGAGGCGTTCAAAGCGGTCGCCAAGATCGCGATTGTTCCGCGCATCGTCTCGGAATTGATCGAGGATTTCTTGGATTGTGGTTGGCATCAGGAAGCCTAGCGAAACGGCGCGAATTGCAGAGAAGTCACTCGTAGTCAACGAGTGCCGTGATTATGCCCCGCTAGCAGGGAACCGGCAAGCCAGCACGAGCGCGCCGCACGAGACACAGCGGCCAACAGAAGCGCGCCCGGCAGGACTCGAACCTGCAACCCCTGGTTCCGAAGACCAGTGCTCTATCCATTGAGCTACGGACGCGGGAAGAAGAAGCTGTCAGCTATTAGCTCTTAGCTGTCGGCTTTTGACAAGACTCGCAAGCCAGATTTTCGGCCCAATGACCTTCTGGCTAAGAGCTAATAGCTAACAGCTTCCCTACTGCATCCAACTCATCAATTGGATCACGGCCAGGACGATCGCCATGAAAACGACGATCCAGATCGCGAAGCGGAGGGCGTGAATGAGGATCTGGCCCATCTCCTCGTGGCGGGTGGCGGCGTAGACCAGGCTGACGCTGGTCACGAGCGGCACCGCGTACCACATCCGCGCGGCGCCCGTGGCCGCGAATAGGCACAGCCAGATTGTGTCCATTTTGGCCAGGTCGATCATGGCTTCGCTTCCGTCGGCTCGTTGGGCGGTTTGGCGTCGGACTTCTTTTTGTCGTCGTGCGGAGGAATTACCAGTGGCCCGCCAAAGGCGTCGTAGATCGCCAGGATGTTCAATAGGCCGGCGATCACTGTGAACACCGTACCCAGCTCAAACCAGTCGCCGTAGTCGTGGTACCATTGGGCCAGCTCGTCGGGATGGCGGACCGAGTTGCCCGAGTCATCCGTCGAGGAAAATTCGCCCTGCATCCGCGGCGGCCGCATGAACCAGTCGGCCACGAGCGGATCCTTGCCGGATTGCAGCCGCTGACGCTGGACAATCGCGGGCAGCGCCGGCAGTCCGACGCCGAGTTGGCAGAAATACTGCCACCGCGTGAACGGGCTAGGCGCCGACGCATACACAACCCGCCCGCCGCCGAGCCACATGCCGTACACAAACGTGCCGACGATGCACACGAAAAACAACACGCCCTTGCCCGTGCGGCCCTGGTACAGGTGCCCCAGGCCGGGGACCAGCCAAGCCAGGAATGCCGCCAGGCGCGGATCTTTCAACTCAACGTCGAGCGTCGTCGCGTCGGCTGGCTGCGGGTTGGGCGACATCTTGGCCATGCCTCTTTTCTCCACGTAGTGACTTTTTCAGGCCGAAGCCTGACCTACGAGTGGAACCATTCTAGGACGGATCGCCGCGAATTCCAGGTCAGTTTCGATAGTCGCCGCCGTCGTGAATCGACCACGTTGGCGTGGCTGCGTGTATTTCGCTCCGAGAACAAGAACATTGGGTCGGTGTTGACAGTTTCCACGGCCATTGCAACCGTGCCAGCGTCGTGGCGGACGGTTGTGAGGGAGGGCGAAAATTGGTAGATTTTCAGGTGGTTTCGCCGCGTTTTTTGCCCGTCCAATGAACGCGGCGTTCGCCTTTCCATCCCGGTCGCCGCAGCGATCTCGCTTGGCCCGCCTGAAAGGACTCGCCTGTGTCCACCGATACGCCCGATTCTGGCCCGCCCGAAGACCCGCAAGAGCAGGCGATCGCCCTGCGGCTCATCGATCTGCCGATCGAAGACGAGCTGAAGGACAGCTATCTCACCTACGCCATGAGCGTCATCGTGAGCCGGGCGCTGCCCGATGCCCGCGACGGGCTGAAGCCGTCGCAGCGGCGGATTCTGGTGGCGATGAGCGACCTCAACCTGACGCCGGGCGCAGCCCGGGCCAAGTGCGCAAAGATCGCCGGCGAGACAATGGGCAACTACCACCCGCACGGTCAGGAGGTGATCTACCCCACGCTGGTCCGCTTGGCGCAGGAATGGAACACCCGCTATCCGCTGATCGACAAGCAGGGCAACTTTGGGTCGGTCGCCGGGCTGCCGCCCGCCGCCATGCGGTACACCGAAGCCCGCATGTCGCAGTTCGCGGCCATGATGCTCGACGACATCAAGCTCGACACGGTCGACTTTGTGCCGAACTACGACGAGAGCCGCACCGAGCCGAGCGTGCTGCCCTCGAAGCTGCCGAACCTGCTGGTGAACGGCGGCTCGGGCATCGCCGTGGGCATGGCCACGTCGATCCCGCCGCACAATCTGGGCGAAGTGTGCCGCGCGGTCGTCGCACTAATCGACAATCCGAACATCACCGTGCCGCAACTGATGGAGCACATCCCCGGCCCCGACTTCCCGACGGGCGGAATCATCTGCGGCAAGACGGCCATCTGGAAGGGTTACGAAACGGGTCGCAGCACCGTCATCGTGCGCTCCAAGACGACGATCGAAGAGCGCAAGGGCGACCGCTACCGCATCGTCGTCAACGACATTCCCTATCAGCAGTCGCGCGACGCCGTCCACAAGAAGATTGCCGATGTCGCCAATGAAGGCCGCATTCCAGGCATTGCCGGCATTCGCGATGAGAGCGACCTCAACGAGCCGGTCCGCTTGGTGATCGACCTGAAAAAGGACGCTGATCCCGAAATCGTCTTGAATCAGCTCTACAAGTTCACGCCGATGCAGGATTCGTTCTCGATCATCCTGCTGGCGCTGGTGGACGGCAAGCCGCGCACGCTCTCGCTCAAAGAGATGCTGCAGGAGTTCGTGCGGCATCGCGTGACGGTGATCCGCCGGCGAACGCAGTTTCTGCTGGCCCGCGCGCGGCGGCGGAAGCACACCGTGCAAGGCCTGCTGCTGGCCTACGCCAACATCGACGAAGTGATCCGCGTCATCCGGGCGTCCAAGACGCAAGCCGAGGCCAAGGAGCGGCTCATCGCGATCAAGACGCCGTCCGCCATGCTCGAGCGGGCGCTCGGTGCGACCGGCTTCGCCCAGTACCAGCAGGAGCGGGGTGTCGCCGACGAGTATTCGCTCACGCCCGTGCAGGCCGATGCCATTTTGAAGATGACGCTCGGCCAGTTGGTTAACCTCGAGCAGGAAAAGCTCGTCGACGAGCACGCCAGACTGTTGACGGAGATCGACAAGTATCTGGCGATCCTGGCGGACGAAGCCGAAATCTATCGGATCATCCGCGAGGATTGCGAGGAGCTGGCCCGCAAGCACGGCGATGCCCGCCGCACCGACCTCAGCGGCGAGGAGATCGGCGAGGTCGATGTCGAGGACCTCATTGAGGAAGAGACGATGGTCGTCTCGATCTCGCACAATGGTTACATCAAACGCACCCCAGCCAGCGTCTACCGGGCCCAGCGCCGCGGCGGCAAGGGAATAAAAGGCGCCAAGGTCGACGAAGAGGATCCGGTCGAGCACCTGTTCGTTACCAGCACGCACGACTACCTGTTGTTCTTCACCACCAAGGGCAAGGTGTATTGGCAGAAGGTGTACAACCTGCCGCAACTTTCGCGCGAAAGCAAAGGCCGGGCTGTGGTGAACCTCTTGAACCTGGCCGAGGACGAGAAGATCGCCGATTGCCGGGCCGTCCGCGATTTCGACCAGCCGGACCACTACTTGATGATGGCCACCCGTAAAGGCCTGGTGAAGAAAACTGAGTTGAAGGCGTACAGCCGGCCGCTCAAGAGCGGCATCATCGCCATCAAGCTCCGCGACGATGATGAGCTGGTCGACTGCGCGATCACCAAACTGGGCGACGAAGTGGTGGTCGCCACGGCGACCGGCATGGCCATCCGCTTCAGCGAGGCCGACGCCCGCCCGATGGGCCGCAACACGAGCGGCGTGAAAGGCATCTCGCTCGGCAAGGAAGACTTTGTCGTCGGCATGGTCGTCGCCGACCCGGAGGCGACGCTACTCACCGCATGCCAGCACGGCTACGGCAAACGCACACCGTTCGGCCCCAACGCGGAAGTAGGGGCTGGGGACTTGGGACTAGGGACTGGTGAAGAGGAGGGAGTGTCAGCCCCCAGCCCCCAGCCCCCAGCCCCCGACGGCGAGGAGCCGGAAGGCGAGTCGGCGTCGAGCAGCTTCCGCTACCGCACGCAGAACCGCGGCGGCAAGGGCCTCCGCGACATCAAAACCACCGACCGCAACGGACCCGTAATCGGCATCGTCCCGGTGAAGGATGACGATGAGCTGATGATGATGACCGCCCGCGGCAAGATCCAGCGCGTCAAAGTGAGCGACTTCAACCCGATCGGCCGCAACACACAGGGCGTGCGAATCATCTCGCTCGACGAAGGCGACACGCTGGCGGCGATCGTGCAAGTGCCGCGCGAGGAGCGCGAGGATGGTGATAACGGCGGCGCGGACGGCGGCGAAGAGCAATCATCGTAGCGACGACGCTGGCAAATAGCCGCGAGCCAACGGATCGGCGGCGAACCGGCCAAAACGCCGGCGACCCGTTGGGTCGCGGCTATGCTTTTCTACATCAACTTCGTCCGGTCCATATTCATGTCCACCGACGCACCCTTCACGCCGCCAAAAAAGAAGCCCAACGTGTTGTGGTGGCTCGCGGGCGGGTTCGCAGTGTTGGTATTCGTCTTCTTCCTGCAGCTCTTCGGGCCGAATCCGCCGATTGTTGTGTCGCCGCAAACAACCCACATCACGTCGCCGTTGGGACCCAACGGACTGCCCGACTATGAGCGTTACTTGCTCGAGAAATCTCGCGAGGGCGTCACGCCCGAAAATAACGCGGCCGCGCTAATCTGGCAGGCGCTGTGGCCGGGCGAATTGGATCCGCCACAATACGCCGCAGTGGCCGCGGAACTCGGACTGGAAAAAATCCCCGCATCGAACGATTCGCTCGTCTATCTCTATGGCAAAGCGAATCAGCAAGCCGTCCGACAATGGCTGCTGAAGGCCGGCGCCTTGCCGGCCGGCGATGGAAACCATGAAGACAACTCCGGCATCGACGTCGAATTGATCGAGAATACGATCACTCAGGCGATGAACCGTCCATGGACGAGCGACGAGTGCCCGCCGCTCGCGAAGTGGGTGGCGGACAACAAAAAGCCGTTGGACATGTTGGTCGAGGCGTCGCATCGGACCCGGTGTTATTTTCCGTCCCCGTCACTGATAAACCGTGAGCAGGAGTCGCTCATCCAAATGCTGCTGCCCGGCGTGCAGAGCTCGCGGGAAGCCGGACGCGCGCTGGCAACTCGGGCGATGTGGCACTTAGGCGAAGGGCGGGCCGGCGAAGCCTGGCAGGATTTGCTCGCCGTTCATCGCATCGGACGCTTGGTGGCACAAGGACCAACCCTGGTCGAGCAATTGGTCGGGATCGCCATCGACGGCATCGCGCGAGAAGGAACCCTGGTGCTCTTGGACCAAGATCGTCTGAGCCCCGAACAGGCCCGTCAAATACAAGCGGATCTGGAATCGCTCACCAATTTCAACTCCATGGCCGATTCGCTCGATTCGCTGGAACGAATGTCGTACCTGGATGCGGTCACTCTTGTCGGCAACCTCAAGAAGGGCGACCGGACGCTGGACCAGATTGGGGTGGACGACGACGTGCGGTTGCTCAGCGTGGTGTCGGTCGACTGGAACGTCGTGCTGCGCAAGGGCAACGAATACTACGACCGCTACGCGGCGGCGGCCCGCATGACCGATCGGATGGCCCGCGACCAGGCGGTCGACCAGATTGAGCGGGACCTGAGGCAACTCTCGCACGATACCCGCGAGCCGGCGGCGCTCGTCGCAGGAGTGATCAGTCCGCGACGGCGCAGTGAAATCGTCGCCTCGGCCATGCTCAATATTTTCCTGCCGGCGCTCGACGCGGCCACCAACGCCCAGGACCGCGCGAATGCGCAGCTCGAGCTATTGCGACTGGCCGCCGCGTTGGCCGTGTACCGGGCCGAACACGGAGCGTATCCAGAGAAGCTCGAGGAGCTGGCGCCCAGCGTGCTCGACAAGCTGCCGGTCGATCTCTACAACGCCAAGCCATTTTTCTACAAGCGTACCGACGATGGCTACCTGCTCTACACGGCGGGCGAGAACGGCATCGATGACGGCGGCAGCAGCGAAATGTGGCGCACGCTCCACGGCCAGCCCGTGGACCAATTCAAGGACCCCCAGGCCGAGACGATGGAGGCACAAATACCAGACGGGGCCGATGACATTCCAATTCTCGTCCCGACGCCGAAATGGCAGCCGCCGAAACCGCCAGCGACCAACGAGCCATAACTTCGCGCCCCTGTACGCGAAGGTACTGCAGGAGCGTTTACGCTCCTTCTGTCGTATTGGGCCCGGCATTTATGCCGGGTTCGCCCGTGATGATTCAACGCTTGCGTCGCGGCCAGA
>JBIOWO010000227.1:0-12873 GCA_044868555.1 Lacipirellulaceae bacterium
GCCAGTCGCGGTGTCGACCGTCGTGCTTTTGCCGTGTTCCGTGAGTTTGTCGAAGTAGTCGCTGACGGCCTGCATCTGCTGCTTGATCGAGTCCTTGATCTTGCCCAACGCCAAGATGCAAGTGCAAGACGCCGTGGACAAGGCGTTGGGCAAGATCAAGGACTCGATCAAGCAGCAGATGCAGGCCGTCAGCGACTACTTCGACAAACTCACGGAACACGGCAAAAGCACGACGGTCGACACCGCGACTGGCGTCGCCGAAACCAAGAAACATCACAACAAGGCCCCCAATGCCGGGGACAAGCAACAGGCGCCGAACAACCAGGCCCCGAACGCCGGCAGCGACAACGGCCAAAGTCTCTACGATCCGCAGCATGAAACGTTAATCTTTCAGGGGCATGCGCCGATCAATCATGCCAACAGTCCGGCCGACCCGATCATCAGCCGAGGTGAAATCGCCGTCGGGCCGATGATCCTGATCGGGCATTTGCCGAACGGCGCACTGTTGCTTTCCGACACACGTCTGCAAGTCCTCGATCGTTTTTCCAGCGACGTGCTAATGGACGCATTCCTGTTTGAGTTGGCGTTTACGCCTTCAAGCCTGCCGGGATTCAACGGCATGATTCAAGGCTACCTCGCCATCCCACCTGAGTCCGCTGGCGGAACGAACAACACGATCGGTTCTCCGTTCCTGGCCGCGATGCAACAGGACAGCACCAACAATCCAGCAACGCGATTCTGGTATTTCACCAATCAGGATCTGAACGCGCTGTTGGCGGGCGATTCGAATGCGGCGCAGTTCGGGACCGGCATGCTCGTCTTGGGACAGATGCCCGAGCCGAGCAGCCTGGCGTTGCTCGTGGTGGGCGCAGCGGCAATGAGTCGGCTGGGCCGTCGGCGGCGACACTGTTTGTTCCCCACGATTCAATAATGACCGACGACGTTGCCCGCATCATCTTGCTGATTGGTTTCGTGGTGATCATGCCGATCGGACTTTGGCACCGGCTGCGGGCGCGGACGGGCGAGCGGCTCGATCGCCGACAGGAAGGTTGGTGGATTCTGCTGACGCTCCGACCTTTGGCAGGGGCCACGATGATCGGCCTAATCGCGTTCCTAATTCGGCCGAGCTCGATGGCGTGGTCGTCGCTGCCATTGCCGGGATGGCTGCGCTGGGCGGGCGCAGGTTTGGGCGTCATAACGGCCGGCCTGCTGTTTTGGACACTTCGCACCCTGGGTCACAATTTGACAGACACGGTCGTCACGCGGCGCAGCGCCTCGCTCGTCACACACGGTCCCTACCACTGGGTCCGCCATCCGTTCTACGTGGCGTTCGCGTTGGCTGCGACCGCCAATGCGCTCGTCGCAGCCAACTGGTTCCTGGCTGTCACCGGGCTCGGAGCATTTCTGCTGCTCGCAATCCGCTCGCGAGTGGAAGAGCGGAACCTGGTCGCGCGCTTCGGCGGCGACTACGAAGCGTACATCCAGCGCACCGGGCGCTTTATGCCGCGGTTCCGATGATCGCCATCGACATCGACGCGGCTCGCTACAGAATTGCCAACGGATTACGGCGTTCCTCGAACGTGCCGCGGGTGACGCCCACGCGATTCGCGGCGCTCAAGCGCTGCCAGACTTCGCGGCCGGTGACGCGGCCGGCCAGGAGGTCGCGGTAGAGACCGATCGTGATCCGCAGCTCGGTGCCGGCATCCGTGAGTAATTCGATTCGGAAGTCGCGCAGGCCGCGGGCCAGGAGCTGCGGCGTGACCTCGGCGGCGCTTTGCGGCACCGCGTTGAACAGCGTGTTGCGGCAGCCGACGTCGGCTGAGAGTACGTGCTCCATGCCGATTCGGTCGCGCATCTTCACGGTGTGCACATCGCACGGCCGGCCGCAGTTCGTCTTGTTCGTGCCGGGCGAAAGGACGGCGCAGAACACGCAGTGCTCCATGTGAAACATCGGCATGTGCCGATGAATCACCACTTCCAGCCACGCAGGCGGCACGGCGTTAACTAGGTCGAGCAATTGGTCGCGGTTGAGATCGTAGGAGATGGTGACGCGCCGTGCGCCGCGCGAGTGCAGGTAGTCGGCCGTCCACTGGTTGGCGGCGTTGAGCGAGAAGTCGGTGACGAACGGGATGCCGCGCTCCGCGCAAAACGCCACGCCGGCCAGGTTGCGGACCAAAAAGCCGCTCGCACCGTGTCTGGCCATCGCGCGGAAGATGCCCATCTCGTCGGGCTTCTGGATGCGCGGTGTGGCGAGGAAGATTTCCACAGCTTGCTTCTTCGCGAATTCGACGGCACCCCGATACTGGCGAATGTCCTGGAAATCCACCATCACGCTGCGAATATCGCACTCGACGACGGACCGCAATTGGGGCAGCGAGCGGCACAGGACGCGCAATTGAGGCGGTGACGTAACATCGCCATTACCGTTATTCATGTCTCGCGATGGAGCGAGCAGACCGGCCTCCGCGCGAGTACGGACCAGCCGCGGCGTTCGGCGGGCAATCGACTGCTCCAACTGTTCGACGATCGCATGCCGCAGTTGACCAAGCACGCTGAGCGGCACCATCGGCCCGCCCGTGATTCGGGCCGCGAGATTCCGCAGTTCGTACACGGTGCCGCCAAGGCGGCCGAGCTGCTGCCGGAGCACGTCGTCGGTGAGCGCGTGTTTTGTCGCGGCCGCCAGCGGCTCGGGCGACTCGACGGCAAAAGTGGCGCCGTTCGCGGCGCCGCCGGTGATACGCAACGGGCGGTCGACGGCCGCTTCGACGTCGAGATCGAGCCACACGCGGCGTTGCGGTTTGCTGCTCGAAAATGTCTTCCGCAAGCGCGACGCGAGCTGCGGATCATCGGTCTTCCAGATCTTCTGGCCCGGATGCAGCCGGCTCACGTCGAGCGCATCGTGCCCGAAGCCAAGCTCAACGATCGCGCCGCTACCGTGAACCTCATACACGCGGCCACCTTGCTCGTCGCCGCGCTCACGGTCGCCGTCGAAAACGATGCCGTCGCCGGGAGCGACCGCGGTCGCGGAACCGGCCAGCGCGATCAACACCCGCCGGCCACGAATTCCTTTCACGGTGCCGAGCAGCACGCCCCGTTTGGCCGAACTAAGGCCGGGCACCAGCATCTTGTGATCGCAACCATGCAACCAGCCGGGCGAGAAGCCGCGGGAGAACGACATCTCCATGTCGATCACGTCGCGGTCGGTGAACGGCGCGGGCCGATTCTCCATCGCCGCGTCGATCGCACGACGATATTGCTGCGTGATGTTCGCGACGTACTCGGGCGTCTTCAATCGACCCTCGATCTTGAAACAGTTCACGCCCGCGTCGATCAATTCCGGGATGAGCGCGTACGCAGCCAGGTCCTGCGGGCTGAGCAGGTACTTCACCTGGTCCAGCTCGACGTCCTCGCCGTCGCAGATGAGATCGTACGGCAAGCGGCACGCCTGGGCGCACTGACCGCGGTTGGCGCTGCGGCCGCCGAGCGACTCGCTCGTCAGGCACTGGCCCGAGTAGGCGACGCACAGCGCGCCGTGCACGAACGTTTCCAGCTCGACATCGGTCTGGCCGCGAATCTTGCGGATTTCGCGGACCGACAGCTCCCGGGCCAGCACGACCCGCTCGATGCCCAGCTCCGCGGCGGCGCTGATGCACTCGGCACTGGTGAGCGTCATTTGCGTGGACGCGTGGATCGGCAGATCGGGGCTGATCGCGCGGATCAACCGCACCAGCCCCAGGTCCTGCACGAGCACGGCGTCGACGCCCGCTTCAGTCAGTTGCACGACCGTGCGTTCCACGGCGTCGAGTTCCGATGGAAACACAAGCGTGTTCAGCGTGACGTAGCCACGCACTCCGCGGCGATGCAGGAACGCCATCACTTCGGGAAGCGAATCCACGTGCAGGTTCGTGGCCCGCGCCCGGGCATTGAAGCCACATTCGAGGCCGAAGTAAACCGAGTCGGCCCCGTTCTCAACCGCTGCGGTGATGCACGTCCGATCGCCGGCCGGAGCCAAGAGCTCGGGCCGGGCCGGGGAGGAAATCGAGTTGGATACGCTGGCTGCCGACATAGATTTTCTGTAACTGCGATTCTACCTGCTTGCATAACCTGCGGCGAGGTGACGCAAATCCGGACGAAGGATGCACATTCACACAGAGGCGCGGAACTCGCAGAGTCAACAACTGGGTACTTCTCAGCGCCCTCTGCGCCACTGCGTGAGATCTTAATTCGCGATCCGCAGATGGGAGAGAAGTCCAGCTCGCCAGAGCGGTCCAAGCATCCAAAAAGAGAGCGCCCTCTCGGTGGGGACAGCTACGGTATTTGTCCCCATCCAAGAAGACATTTAACCGGGGGGACAATGAACACTGAGTTTTTGGTTCAGTTGGCCTGCTGTCAAACTCCGCCCAGAGGGCGCTGCCGACCTCAGTGTAACCGATTATTGCAAATGCCGCCAAACAATTGCAGAAATTCGCGGCAAACTCGCGACGCGAAACTTGGCGTAGCTGAATCGCAAGAATTCAGAGTGAACTCTTGCGAGTCCAGCTACACCCGGTCAAGATGACCGGGCTATGTATTAGCGGACGAAGCGGCCGCGCTGGATGTTCATCGCCTGGCGCACACCCGTGGCGTAGCGCTCCGGGTTCGCGGCAAACTGTTGCAGCGTCGCTTCGCTCGAGAACAGGTAGAACAGGTTGTCGTAGTCAAGGCTGTGCTCGCGCTTGCCCGGCACTTGCTGCTTGTGGTCGATGGCCAGCACCGGATCGAAGCCGGATAGGGCCGGGCTGAAATGATCCGGGTTCTCCCAGAACTCCTTCTGCTGCTCCGCGCCGGCGAACCAGTAGGTGCGTCCGCGGTGGATAATGCCAAACTGCGGATTGCCAGCGACCCACTTCCACTCCTTGCGCATCGTCACGGGGCAGTAGCCGTCGAAACCGAGTGGCGGAGCGCCGGGCGGCAGACTGCGCGAATTCTCCGCGGCAGTGGCGGCAGTGGCGGCAGCCGGCGGTCCGACTGGCGGCTGGTCGGCCGCGATTGTCGGCGCCGTGAACGGTGCTACCGGTGCGGTGACGGGCGACAATTGCGGCGGACCCGCAGCGTAGGGATTGGCAAATTGATTCGGAGCGGGCACAGGCGGCACAGCCGGCGCCGCGTCGACCGGCGGCGCGGTTGCATAACGATTCCCCACCATGGCGGGCGGGGCGAGCTGCGGTGCGGCGATCTGCGGCGCCGCCAGTGGCTGCGCTTCTGCAGGCGGAGCTTGCGCCACCGGCATGCTCGCGCCGTAGCGGCTCGCCGCCGCTTGCTGCAAGGCGGCATAGCTGGCCGGCGGCCCGGCCGCGGGCGTCGCACTCGGAACTTGCAATTGTGGCGCGGCGAACGGCGCCGTCGCGGCAAACCGATCGGGCACCGGCGCCGTGCCGGTTGCAGCTGCGACGGGCGGAACGGCGGGCGTTGTGCTCGTACCAATCGGCAAGCCGGCATAGGCCGAGTTGACACGCTCGTTGAACGCTGGCAACGGCGCGGCCGCCGCGGCGTTGGCGAACGACTGACCCGGTCGCGTTGCGTACTGACTCGCGATCTGGCTGACTTCGGCGACGTAGGCCGAAGGCGTCGGCGGGCTAATCATGCGGCCGACCACTTCGCCGTCCGGCGTGATGACAATGTCGGTCGGCACGCGCGTGATGCCGAAGCCCGTCGCGGTGGCGGAGTTCTGGTCGGCGTTGAGCTTCACCGGCACGAACTGCGCCTCGATGGCCGTGCCGACGCCCGCTTGATTGAACACGTTCTGGTCGAGCATCTTGCACGGGCCGCAGCTCTCGGTCCAGAAATGGATCAGCACCAGCCGGCCCGATTCCCGGGCAAGCTTCTTCGCACTCTCGATGTCGTGCTGCCAACGAATTCCCACGGGCTGGGCAGCCGCTGGCAGAGCCAAGAGGACGCCAAGAACGAGTGCAGATAGAAGCGGCCGGCGGCGTGGCATGATCGACTCTCGACGTGGGGACTGGTGGTCGGTGTTGGGGCGGTCGTCCGGAGACCGCACACCTCGTCTCCGTTATCGGAAGGCGCCGGTTGGGACTTTGCGGAAAATCTGCCGATCATGCCGGGATTGCCGAAAAGTCGGAGTTTGGCGGCGGCTAGCCCTGAAAGCGGCGCCATGGCGTGCTATCGCGAAGGTGCGTCGAGGGGCCGTCGGGAGTGCCGATTCGGCCCGATTGAGTCGTCGAAGTAGGCCCCAAGTGCTCGCGGGCCGAATGGTCCGAATCGCACGGCGGGCGAACAAAGTGCCCGCGAGCTTCGTCCTAAAGAGTGTCAAAGTCGGCGTGCGGATGAATTCCGCCACTTTTTGCCAGCATGGCATGGATCACCAGCTTGACAGCGACCGATTTATAGTGAACAATACGCATGAGTTGATCGTCCTGCCCATTTTTGGGCGGGTTCTACAGGCCATATGCTTTGGCCTTCGGCAGCCGACAAATTCTGCGGTTGTCCGCTAGGCCAAGGGCCACCGCCTCGCCGCCAGGAAGAGTCTTGGGCGAGAGGTATCCGACGGAGCATGGTTGGCCGGCTGGCTTCGAAATAACTTTGAAGCCCAGGTCGGCAGCCCGATCGGATGATAAACGCATAGTCTGCTTGAAGAAGTTTCGCTGCGTGAGCCGTGTTGCCGATGGTCGGCAGCCGCGAGTTCACGCGCGAGAACAATGCCAATTCTGTCCGCGCCTCGTTTTGCGCGCGCACCAAGCATGAATACATGTCGCCTCGAGCGACGAGAAGTTCGACCAGTTGGCTCTCGTGCTGGTCGCGGTTCGTAGAACCGGTGAAGGGGGTTTTCGTTCACTTTGGCTACCGAGTAGCAACACAGTGCTACAGGGTATCACTTAACAAAGTGTGGGTAGGCTGACGCTGTGGCGCAAAGGTCGCCCAGCGACATTCGATATTGGATCGCAACGACTCTGCGCATACTGCGCCTCAATGTGAGAAGTTTGTAGGAAGCGGATGGCAGACGGCCTCTTTAGTTTTCTGGCTGACGGCTAATAGCTAACTGCTGACAGCTTTTAGTAAAGGTTAAGGTAAGGATCTTGGATTTCATGGCCAAAAAGAAACGTGGCGGCGGCGGACGTTTTCGCAACAACCGTCATTCGGGTGGTGGGGGTGGTTACAACCGCGGTGGCGGCGGCGGACGAGGCCGCGGCGGCGGCGGACGTCGTCGCGATAGCAACGGCGCCGCCCCGTATCGCGATCGCGAAGATGCCGACGTCATGGAAAGCGGCGAGCCCCTGCCGCTTGTGGCCGGGTCCGGCGTGCTGGAAATGCACCCCAACGGCTACGGATTCCTCCGCAACCCGGCCACCAACTTCAATCGCGAGCGGACCGACCCGTTCGTCCCCGGCACGATGATCGAGAAGTTCCGCCTGCGGGCCGGCGTGATGATCAGCGGCATGGTCCAGCGACATCGTCGCGGCCAGGGCCCGCGGCTCAAAGAAATTCTCGACGTCGACGGCATCTCGCCGGACGACTACGTGAACGTCAAGTCGTTCGACGACCTGACGCCGATCAACCCCGAGGAATGGTTCCAATTGGAAACCGGCCAGACGCCGATCACCACGCGCGTCATGGATCTGCTCACGCCGCTGGGCAAGGGCCAGCGAGCCCTGATCGTCGCCCCCCCGCGCACCGGCAAGACGATCCTCATCCAGCACATTTCCAACGCCATCACCACCAACTATCCCGAGGTCGTGATGGTCGTGCTGCTCGTCGACGAGCGGCCGGAAGAAGTCACCGACATGCAGCGGATCATCAAGGGCGAGGTCTTCGCCTCGAGCCTCGATCGCGACGTGGAAAGCCACGTCCGCCTGTCGCAGCTCGTGGTCGAACGGTGCCGTCGCCTGGCCGAAATGGGCAAGGACGTGTTCATGCTGCTCGACTCGATCACCCGCCTGGCCCGCGCGTTCAACAAGTGGGTCGGCAACACGGGCCGCACGATGAGCGGCGGCGTCGACATCAAGGCCATGGACGTGCCCAAAAAGCTGTTCGCCACGGCCCGCGCCTTCGAGGAAGGCGGCTCGCTGACCGTCGTCGGCACCGCCCTCATCGACACCGGCAGCCGCATGGACGACCTGATCTTTCAGGAGTTCAAAGGCACCGGCAACATGGAGCTGGTCCTCGACCGCAAACTGGCCGACCGCCGCGTCTGGCCCGCGATCGACATCGAGCAATGGGGCACCCGCCGCGAAGAAAAGCTCTTGCCCGAATCCACGCTGCACGCCACCACCATGCTGCGGCGAACGCTCTCCACGATGCACCACGTCGACGCGATGGAACAGCTCACCACCAAGCTCAACAAGTTCAAATCGAACCAGGAATTCATCAAGCTGATCCAAGGCGCCCCGGGGGACGACTAGGCACCCCAGCGTGCGCTGCGCGACGCCGGGCTGCGGAATGCAACGCCTTCGGCGTCAAGACGCATCCAGCATCATCACAACGCCGAAGGCGTTTCACCCCAAAGCCCAGGGTCGCCGGTACTCCGGCGCACTCTGGGTATCCTTGCCGGCACGATACCGAACACCAACGCCAAAGGCGTTTAACCCCGCAGCCCAGGGTCGACGGTACTCCGGCGCACCCTGGGTGGCCGGGCACCCAATCCAATTCCGAACCCCAACGGGGTTCCACAACGGAAGCGCTGCCATGCCGCAATCGCTTGTCCAAATCTACGTGCATCTCGTGTTCTCGACAAAGAATCGCGCGCCATTCCTCCGTGACCCATCGTTTCGCGAACGAACCCATGCGTACCTCGTCGGCATCTGCAACAATCAAGGTTCGCCGTCGCTTCGAGTTGGCGGTGTCGACGATCACGTACACATCCTGTGCCGCCTCTCGAAAACACTTGACGTTTCTGCACTTGTCCGCGAACTAAAACGCGATTCGTCAAAATGGATCAAGACCCAAGACCCACAACTCAAAGATTTCCAATGGCAGGACGGCTACGGCGCGTTTTCGGTCAGCCCGGCTCACGTCGAGGCCTTGGTCGAATACATCGCCAACCAGGTCGAACACCATCGGCAAGAATCGTTCCAGGACGAATACCGGCGATTGTGCATGAAATATGGCGTTGCGATTGATGAACGATATGTTTGGGATTGAACGCGAACACGGGCCGGAATTGTGGAACCCCGTTGGGGTTCGGATCATATATCGGCACCGTTACCCAGGGTGGCGCCTCCGCGGCCACGCCGCGTCGGTTTACCCTGGGCTTTGGAATGTAACGCCTTCGGCGTAAAAACTGGTGCATGCCGACCGCACACCAACGCCGAAGGGGTTACACTCCAAAGCCCAGGGTCGTCCGAGCTTGCGAGGGCGCACCCTGCGTGACTTCGGCGTAAAAACCGGCCGGCAACAACGACAAACCGAACACCAACCCCGCAGGGGTTGAACTCCAAAGCCCGGGGTCGCCGGTACTCCGGCGCACCCTGGGAACACGATCACATATCAACCAAACCCCAACGGGGTTTCACATATTCGATGGCCCTCCACCCCAATTTCACCAGCGACCTGCACGTCATTCTCGACCCGGCCATCCGCTGGTTTCCGGCCGATGAAACGCTCCGCGTCTCACGTCGTCCGAGCGCTGTCCGCCCGGAAAGGGAACGATCCGACAGCCCAGGTTGAAGACTCGCCGTGGCGAGGCGCCGCCAGGTGAGGGTCCTCCGCCTCTCCCGCCGGGAGAGGCAGCGAGCCATCGAGCGGTGAGGGCACTTCGTTCTCCGCCTCCCCTCTCGGGAAATGTTAGGCGACCGCTTTGCTCCGCCCCCTCCGAATTCTTCGCTCTTCGCTCTTCGCACTTCGTTTCTGGACTGCCCACGTCGAGCTTGCCGAGTGAGGTCGCCGAAGCCCGCTCGGTTCGGAGTTGAGCCCGTAAAAGTCCGCTCATCGCTCGCCGCTCGCTCCTTACCCGCTACTAGGCCCGACATTCTTGTCTGAGTACACAAGCGTAGCCCCTCCAACCAAAATCGTTTCGCCATGATCCCTCCGCGAACTCTGCGACTCTGCGTGAGATCTTCTGCAAAATCTCGAACACGAATCGACACTAGAGCAATTCACTTTAAATCAAAGCCACAGAGAACGCAGAGTTCACCGAGGGTTTATCAAAACAGGTCCTTCTCCATAGCTCTCTATGCGACTAACGGCGGAAGTCCTTGTCGCGTGCGCAAGTTTTTGAACAGGAGACAACAGAGGAAACGGAGTGTGACCGATTGACAGCATTCTATCGTATTTCTCTGTTATCTCTGTTTTCTCCTGTTCAATGGTTTTGGTTGCGGTCGTAGGCCGCGCGGTGCTCTCGGTGTAACTAACGTGTAAAGTTTGCGCAAGGAGCAAGGAATTTCAAACAACCACGGATAACACGGATTTCACAGATGTTGTTTGGATTTGCAGTCTTATCCGAAAGATCCGTGCTATCCGTGGTTACGAATTTTGGTTGCGGCTACGCCGCGCCAAGTGCTCTGTGGCTACATGTTTTGGAAAAATGCTCTAATCCCCACGAATCCCAATCAGCGAAGATTAGCGAAGATCAGCGTTCCAAACATCCTCCTCGTCGTGCCCTCCGTGTCTCCGTGGTAAGTCCATCCGTGCCCGGCCAAAAATAGTGTGGATATCGGACAAAATACCGACTACATTCAATCCACGCTGCATTCCGGCTCGACAGGCTTGCCGGCGTCAGATCCTGAGTCTGCCGAAGGGCAGGCAGCGTTCGTTCTTTGACAATTGAATGCGGAAGCCGTCCTGTCCTGAGCCGGTCGAGGGGGCGCTACCGGTGCGCGCCGAGGTCGCAAACTTCAACCCGCACGATGGCAAAGCGACACCCCGAAAACGGCCTGTCCACATCGAAGGGGTCATGACCCCTTCGAAAGTTTAACGACTTACGTCAACGCCCCGCCCGATCGCGCATCGTCCTAGCCCGCCGTTGCCGTTGAAGCAAGACAGTTTCCCGTTACCATGGAGGGTTCGGGCGAGCCCCGGAGGGTAAGCGAATGGCTAGCGGCCACACTGGAAATGTGGTGCCGGGAAACCGGTTGCGGGTTCGAGTCCCGTGCCCTCCGCTTTGATTGAAAATACCGACAACATAACGGTTTGCGTCAGCGGTCGATTGGTTATTAGAGTGTCGCAATACGTCCCGTTTTACCCCGCGTTGACTGCCAATTTACTGCCATTCTTATCTTCTGCCGGAACCAACATCGAATCAAGCCGGCCAGCCGCGTCACGCTGCATTGACGGCAGCACGTGGCTGTATGTGTCCATTGTCAACGATATCTGAGCGTGGCCGAGCCGTTCCTGTACCACCTTCGGATGCACTCCCTGCGAAAGTAGCAGCGTAGCCGACGTGTGGCGTAAATCGTGGAAGCGGATGGCCGGCAGTCCAGCAGCCTTCAATACCGGTTTAAAGTGGTGAGCGTGGAAATGGCTGCGGCGCAGTGGTCCACCGTGCTGATTGCAGAACACCCACGGAACAGAGCCATGGCCCCAAGCTAGCGCCCGTTTACGGTGGGCGTGGAGTGCGTCAACTACTCTGGCTGGTAACTCTACCCTGCGCCGGCCCTTTGCCGATTTCGGTTCAGTTAGTGATAGCTGGCCGTTCAACTCAGTTAAAGTGTGGCGAACTGACAGCGCACTGCCAGCCAAGTCAACATCGCACCATTGCAGGCCAAACAACTCACCGAGCCTCAGACCTGTACCTACAGCCGTCACGTAGATAGCCTCTAATCTGTCACCCACGGCTGCGGCTAGTAATTCGCCAACTTGTTCTGCCGTCAATGCGTGAATGTCGCGCTTGGTAATCCGTGGCGGGTCTACCGCATCGCACACATTGCGGACTACCAGACCCCATTTAAGCGCCTGTTTAATTCCCCGGCGCAGAACCACGTGAGTCAGCCGGCGAGTTTCGGCGCTTGCTCCGTCTTTCTCCATTGCCGAATACATGGATTGCACGTGTTGCGGTTCAAGCCGTTGCAGCAGTACACCGCCGATGCATTTGCCAATGTGGTTTTCAGCGATGGCTTTATAGTTCGCGTAGGTTGTGGCTTTGACCGTTACGCGCGCCACGTCGTTTAGCCATTGGTCCATGAAAGCCGATACAGTTAGCCGCGATGGCTTAACAAGTGTTCCATGCAGTTTTTGATTTTGGAGTTTTGATAACTCATCTTGCACCCCCTTTTTCGTGTCACCGTACACTGTCTGGCGAATCCGCTTTCCGTTGCTGCCGTAGCCAAGCGAAATTGTTGCCGACCATCGGCCGTCAGCACGTTGGTAGATACAGCCCTCGCCGTAGCCCCGGCGCGCAGTTGTACGTTTCTTAATCTCAGTATCCATAGGAAGCTTTCCCGCGCCGGAAGAGGCCGGCGCAACAGATGAGCGCCTGCGCGAGTGGTATTGCTAGGTAGCGTGTGGCTACCCCCAGACCCTTACGGGATTCCAGATACCCGCGCGCGCAGGCGCTCAAATTCACACGTAGATTTAGCATCACACGTTCCCGAAGGATTTAGCGCCTCTTAGTCTACCTTCGTGAGCATATCAGCCGCAAGCTTTTTTCACGGCCACCCACGGAATTCGACGTGACTTGCCGAACTTGCAATAGGGAAGCTGACCAGAGTCCATTAACTGGTAGAGTTTGGCTCGCCTTAGGTCCAAGATTCGGCTGCCTTCTAAATTTTTCAGAGTCCATCCGCGATAAGATTTGCGTCGCCGCTCAATATGCAACTTGCTCAAGTCGCAATCGTCAGCGAATTGTTGGCCAGCGCGTGAATTGCCCGCCACGGTATTCGACGTGACCGACCAAACTTGCAATATCTCAGTTCGCCGCGATCCATGATTTCGTAGAGCGTTGAT
>JBIOWO010000228.1:0-6364 GCA_044868555.1 Lacipirellulaceae bacterium
GATGACCGAGCGGCAGGTGCTGGACGCCGTGCTAGCCGAGGCAATCGCCACCGTGTTCGGCGAATACGTCGACAAGCACGGCCTGGCGGAGATCGCGGAGATTTTTTCGCGCGGCGTGAAAATCGAAGTCGGCGACATGCTACCCTCCTCGCACTACGCCGAGCTAGTGAAGCGCGTGCCGCCCGTGTGGGACAAGGCGTTCGAAGTGAACGCGAGCGAAAACGACGCGGTCCGCGCCAGCTGCGTCGAATTTGTCCTCGCCGGTCTGTACGCGACCGACCGCATCAGCCGCAGCCAGCAACGCGGGCGGATTGTGTATGAGACGTGACTATGAAGAATTGGATGCATTCGATTACGTCCGTACTTTTCGTGTGGGCGCCAGTGTCAGTGTTCATGCCTGAAATGTTGTCGGCTCAGGTGATTCCGATTGATCCTATGATCGACCTCACGCACACCTTTGACGCCAAAACCATCTACTGGCCAACCGAGGACGGCTTCAAGCTGTTGCCCGAGGCGAATGGCGTCACGGAGCAGGGTTACTACTACGCGGCCAATCGATTCATGTGCGCCGAGCACGGCGGGACGCACATCGATGCGCCGATTCATTTCTTCAAAGGTGGGCAGACCGTCGATCAATTGCCGCTTGCGCGGTTGATCGGGCCGGGGGCGTGTGTCGACGTAACGCGGAAGTGTGCGGCCGATCGCGATTATCAGGCGACGGTCGAGGATTTCGAGGACTGGGAGAAAGCCATTAATGCTTCGCTGGCGGATCGTATCGTGCTCATTCGCACCGGCTTCGGACGCTTTTGGCCGGACCGTGCAAAGTATCTGGGCACGGCCGAGCAAGGCAAGGCGGCAGTGGCCAAGTTGCGGTTTCCGGGGCTCGATCCGGTGGCGGCCGACTGGCTCGTGAGCCGGCGACGGATTCGAATGGTGGGCATTGACACGGCCAGCATCGACCACGGCCAGACGCAAAACTATCCGACGCACCAGCGACTATTTCGCGACAACGTACCGGCGCTGGAAAACGTCGCGGCGATGGATGAGCTGCCGGCTGACGGCTTCACCCTATTTGCGCTGCCGATGAAGATCGGCGGCGGCAGCGGCGCGCCGTGCCGCATCGTGGCCGTTTTGCCGAAGTGATCGCTAGAGCAGTTCCGACGACGGTGTAGCGTTGGGTGGCATGCTTTCACGCGGTAGCGGGTAAGCATGTGTTGAAAACGCAGAACCATGCTCACGCCGCTGACGCGGCGAGAGCATGGCACCCGTTACACTGAAATCGGACATGCTCTAGCGCACCAGACTGCCGCCGGCCGGCGGATTGGCGGGTGGTGATTGATTGGCCGTTGCTGCAATTTCCGGCGGCAGGTGCTCCCGCATCCCATACCGCGGCAGCGGCATAAATCGCGCCATGCCGGACTGCGGATCCGCAGGGTACTCGGCATTCGTGGCCGAGTAGCCCGTCGAAGGATAGGCGGCCGGGGCTCCATTTGGAATCACGCCGCTCGGCGGGACTGGAGCGCTGAGTCGGCCGGGCACGGGTGTGCCGGGCATCGCGCCGCCCAAATCGTATTGCGGGAATCCGTCAAACGTCGGCAGCGCGAAGAGCTGGCCTCCGCCCGCGGGCAATTGGTTGATCTGCATCTGGCCCAGGTCGATCTTGAAGTTGATGCCCGACGGCGGCAGGCGGATCGAAAGCCGGTCGGGCAGCGACACTTGTTCGACCGGGTAATAACGGTGCGATTCGGCGACCGCGCTGGCCAAAAGCGTGGTGCCGGCTTCGTCGTAAATGTGTTGCTCAACGACCCACGCACGGCGGGCATCGATCACGATCACGCGGTTGAGCCGGCCGAACGAAGAGGGCAAGTACGTTTTCAGTTCCACGGTGCCGTTGATGTTTGGAAGCGGCCCGTCGTACACTTGCGCCGGGTCGATATCAACCATTCCCAGCGAAGCCAATAGCCAGCTCGGCTCCACCGGCATCACCTGGCGGATGTTGCTGGCGGCAAATCGGTCGTGCCGGCAGATGTACACCGCCGGCGGCTGATTGCGGCGGACCCACATCCAGAACAACTGGTCGTTGCTGCCCAGGTCGATTTCCTGGCCGGTGACGGCGGTGCCTGCGGTGAGGCGGAAGCGGCCGGGCCGCTCGGCCGCGATGTTGCCGGACAATAGCGGCAGGCCAAGTGTATCGGGAATCGTAATCGACGCACCGGTGACGCTGAGCGACTGGATGCGGGAGCTGTTCTGGTTGACGGCCGCGATAATCTGTTCGCGCGCTGCCCCGTCGACGAGCACCTGCGGCGCCGCCGGACCGGGCGGGCCAAACGGATTGACGAGCATCGACCGCTGGCACGTAGCACCGGAGCCGGCCACAAGAGTGACGATCGTCAGCAGGTAGGTTAGTTTTCGGTTCATCCGGTTCATTCGATGCCGCTCACCAGGAGTTCGCTGAGCTGCTCTTGAATCTCGTCGATGCGGGCGTCGCGAGGCATGACGACGGGCACCTCGTAGGTGGCGTCTCGCTTGGGACAGTACACGGTCATCGATTCGGCGGCGGGACCCGGCATTGGCGGCGCATCTTGCACTGCATTCTGTTCGAGAGCCACGTCCAGCCGCAGCACGCGGCGGCGCAATAACAAGAGCGTCAGCACATATCGCATGTCTTGATGATCGGGCCGGTCGGCCAATTGGTCGAACAACTCCAACAGGACGTCGTTGGGAGCGAGCTTGATTTTTTTGGTCGTCGGCTCGGGCACCAACGACTTCCACGACGCGAACGCGGCCTCCGGCGGCCCGTTCCAAGCGTCGCGACAGTAATCGCGGCGAACGACGTCGGCCCCCTGCACTTCCAGCACCGAATAGCAAACGTCGCCCGGTTCGAGCGGACGATCGGTCGCGGCACAGCGGCGCGTGCAGCGCTGCACTTCGAAGTCGAGGAGCATCGGGAGGGACGAGTGGCGAGGAGCGAGTGGCGAGAAGGCTTGGATCCGAGCGTAGCGCCGGGTGGCGAATAATAGGAAAAGGCGCATCGGGCAGCAAGACAAGCCAGCAGTTGGCAATGCCAGCGACGACAGCAAGCGGTGAAGTAGCGGTTTAACCGGCCGTGAAGAAGCGTGCGTCCGTGCCGCCGGGGCCGATCCGCAGGCGAATCGGCTTGGCGCACTTTGGGCAATTTCCCTCGTAGGCGGTCTGGTCGCGGTTGATGTAGACCCGCGAGTAGACGTCGCAACAAATGAAGTGGATGCCGACGAACCGGCGCGCATCGGCCGCCGGCCCGCCGCAGCTCGAATTGCTGGCCGGATCGCTGCTCAGGTCTAAGTGCTCGCCGGGCATGGCAATCGGGCGAATTCCCGCGATAGGTTCCAGACGAACGATTCGCGCACCAATTTTAGCTTTTTCCGCCGGCTGGATGGACGCCAGTTTGCAAGGGGGGCGAACCTTGACCGGCCAGCCCCTGTCAGCTAGATTTGACTGGACGGCGGCCATGTGGCCGTCCGATAAGAAAGCTGGAATAGCCATGTCTTCGCTGAACCTGCTGCTTGGCCTCCTTTTATTGGCGCTCGCCAAGAGCGAGTCTTAGGGTTCGTGCAGACTTAACTTGAAATCGTAACTGAACCCTGAGGCCCGCCCGGCTTCGGGGTTTTTTTGTTTTTTGTCCGAGGTCAGTTGTCCGTTGTCCGTTGCAACTGCCCCAGAGATCTTTACAACGGACAACTGACTACGGACCATTCCCATGTCCACTCCATCACGCCAGATTGTAATTTTCGATACGACGCTGCGCGACGGCGAGCAATCGCCCGGTTGCAGCATGAACCTGGAAGAAAAGTTGGAAGTGGCGCAGGCGCTCGTGGACTTGGGCGTCGACGTGATCGAGGCCGGTTTCCCGATCGCGTCGCCGGGCGATTTCGAGGCGGTGCGGGAAGTCGCCCGCACGGTCCGCGGCGCGACGATCTGCGGCCTGGCCCGCTGTAATGAGAAAGACATCGATCGTGCATGGGAAGCGCTGAAAGACGCGCCCGACGCGAGGATCCACGTCTTCCTGGCCACCAGCGCGATCCACCGCGAATTCAAGCTGAAGATGGACAAGGACGAGATCATCCGGCGAGCCGTCGACAACGTGAAGCGGGCCAAGGGCTACTGCGACAACATCGAGTTCTCGCCCGAAGACGCGGCCCGCACCGAGCCCGATTTTCTGTGCCGCGTCGTCGAAGCGGCGATCGACGCCGGAGCGACGACCGTCAACATTCCCGACACGGTCGGCTACGCAACGCCCGCACATTTTGCCGGCGTCATCAAAAACCTCGTCCACCGCGTGCCGAACATCGATCGGGCCGTCATCAGCGTCCACTGCCACAACGACCTGGGCCTGGCCGTGGCCAATAGTCTGGCGGCGGTCGAGAACGGGGCCGGCCAGATCGAGTGCACGATCAACGGCCTGGGCGAACGTGCCGGCAACTGCTCGCTCGAGGAAGTCGTGATGGCGATGCGGACTCGCAACGACATCTACCATGCGTCAACACGGATCAACACGCCGCGGCTCGTGCCCACGAGCCGGCTGGTCTCCAACATCACCGGAATGTTGGTGCAACGCAACAAGGCGATCGTCGGCCGCAACGCGTTCGCCCACGAGGCCGGCATCCACCAGGACGGCATGCTGAAAGAGCGGACGACCTACGAGATCATGCGGCCGGAGGATGTCGGCTTTACGCAGACCGACCTGGTGCTGGGCAAGCATAGCGGCCGAGCGGCGCTGGCCGACCGGGCCAAGGCGCTGGGCTACCATCTCACCGGCGAGCATCTGCAGGAGGTGTTCGAGGAGTTCAAGAAGCTGGCCGACAAGAAGAAGGAGGTCTACGACGCGGATATCGCAGCCCTGATCGACAAGCGATTGACAGTCGACGACGATCAGTGGCAACTGGTGGCGTACGAGGTCCACGCCACGGGCAAGTCTTCGCCGACCGTGTCGGTCAAGCTGCGCCGCGGCACGGACGAAGAGACGCGGACGGTCGAAGGCGGCGACGGGCCGCTGGATGCATTGTTCCGCGCCATCGAGGAAATTACCGGCACGCCGGCGGCGGTCCGCGATTTTCGCGTCCACAGCGTCACGCGCGGTAAAGACGCGCTGGGCGAATCGACGATCGAGGTCGAGCACAAGGGTCGCGTGTATCGCGGCCGGGGCGTGTCGACGGACACGGTCGAGGCGGCAACGCTGGCGTTTCTGAATGCGGTCAACAAGGCGGCGGTCGGCGGTGGGCAGGCGGCGCGCGTCGACCCGCACGAAACGGCCTGACTGTCGTCCGCGCGCGGCCCAAAGCTTGCGGTTTGGCTACCTCACAAACGCCAACCAGTAGAAAATCCAACCCGTAATGGAGGTCAGCACCATGTCGATTGCCGCCACCCAAGCCCAACGGATATGCCACGAGCTGTGCATCGCCGGGGCCGGCGGATTCGGAAAATTCCGCAGCGCCCGGACAATCACGATCGGCCACAGCAAAACGGAGGAAATGGCGAACACCAGGTGAATGTACAGCGCGTTGTAGACGACAGACGTCGGTTTCCCGCCGATCCAATTCGCCGCGCGGGATTCCCAGCCGTGAGTGCGAATATCCAGCTCGAAGATAATCACCGCGACTAGCAGCACCCCGCCCAGAACGACCTGCACCCACTTGTGCAAGTTGTACCGTCGGCGATAATTCACCTGGTACACGCTCCAGCCCAGCACCACGACGACAACAAACATGGTGAGGAACAGCACATCGAGCACCAGCGAAGCCCGCGTGCCCAGGAAGCCGTCAACGCCAGGAAAATCCATGCCGGGCACGATAGCAGAAGTGGCAAGCATAGAGAAGGCGAGGGTGAATGTTGAGAGTTGAGAGTTGAGTGTTGAGGGCAAGAAAGTACGAACCTCAACTCTCAACGCTAAACCCTCAACCCTCCCGGCCGAGTGGCGGAATGGCAGACGCTACGGACTTAAAATCCGTTGAGGGGTAACCCTCGTGCGGGTTCGACTCCCGCCTCGGCCAGTTGATTAGGCGCGAGAGCGAGCGGATGCGCTAACTCAGCGCTTCGCCCAAGGAGTGACGCTAAAGAGCAGAACTTGCGATGCAGTAGACCGAAGATGAAGATGCTGCCGCAGGATTTACTAGCGTCGCCGCGCGACCGCACCGCCCAGCGCCATAGCGATCATTGCGATGGCCGCCGTACCGGGCTCCGGAACAAACGGTTCGGTCGTCGTCGTGATCACGATCGCATCGGCATCCTTCTTTTGAATGAACGCGGACGTACCGGCTTGCGACGCCGCGGACAATGAGTTGTCCAAGGAGATGTTGACCTTGGTCACCGGGCCTTGGTGTCCGGTCAG
>JBIOWO010000229.1:0-30245 GCA_044868555.1 Lacipirellulaceae bacterium
CTCCTTCAGCCCCGCGTCGGCACCCGCGTCGAGCACCGTCACAAACGTCCCGTGTGTCGATTCGGGCGAGCAATTCTCCAGCAGCCCCTCGCGCTCGGCGTTCTCACGACGTGCCGCGCGGAGTTTGGCGCGCAGATCCTGCTCGCTCGTCGCTTCCTGGTCCTCCACCCACATCGTGTCGTCGGCGTCGATCGTCACGACGACAAAACTCTTGTCGTTGGCGTAGTCGGGCACGGCCTGCACGCTGTCGGCCACTCCCTCCGATTGCGGCGTCGGCAAGCCGATCACCGCCTCGACAGACTGCAGCGACGTCACCATAAAGAAGATCAGCAGGAAGAACACGATGTCGACCATCGCCGTCATGTCGATCAAGTCACCGTGATGCATGCTGCGCGGCATGATCAGCGGAGGTTCCTCCTCGGCTTTGTCGTCGGCGACCGGCTGCGGACGCCGAGCCCGCTTCGGCGACGGGACAGTGACCTTGGCCCCGCACTGCGGGCAAGACTTCTGCTTGCCGGCCGAAGTCTCCTTCGCCGCCAGCAGTTTGCCGCACGATTGGCATCGGAAACTGATGCTCATGGCCCCTAGTCCTTCTCCAGCACCGCGACGTTCAATTTGACACCCTCCAGTGTCGCCACCGTCGCGATCCGAAACAATTCGGCGAGCCGTACTTTCTTCTCGGCCTTCAATAGCACGTCGGACTTTCCCGCGGCCAGTCCTTGCTCGACCGCCGCCTGAATCCGCCGTTCCTGCTCCGCCGGGTCGGTAAGTGCCTCTCCCTTTTCACCGCTGGCCAAATAGACCTTCACCGACTGGCCGTCCGGACTGCGGATCAGCGTGATCACCGTCGCCGTCTCGGCATCCAGCGCGCTCACGTGATCGGCCGCGGGCAAACTCAGCTCGGCGAGCGACACCGTGATGAACGTCACCAGAAAATAGATGTTCATCATGAACACCAGGTCGACCATTGCCGTGATGTCGAATTCCGGCGATTCATGCTCCGAGCGGCGGCTAAAAAATTGGTCCGCCGCCGAATCGCCCAAATTCAAGTTCGCCAGATGCACGGCCCTACCTCCGCTTAACCACGCGTCTTGAAATGGTCGAGCACCCGCATCAGCCCGGCCCCCAGCGCATCCTGGAACGAACGGATGCGCGTCGCCAAGCTAGCCAGCATGAAATTGAACGGAATGGCGGTTGCCAGGCCCATCGCCGTGCAAACGAGCGCGATGCTGATTTCCTTGGCGATCATGTAGGGCTGCACCTTTTCACCGGTGCCGATCCGCCCGAACGCCGCCATCATGCCCAGCACCGTCCCGAACAGCCCCAACAGCGGACCGCATTTGATCACCGTCGCGACCCAGTTCGTGCGATACTCCAGGTCGCCCATCACGTCGCGCTGCAGCACCTCGGTCACGTTCTGCCGGATATCGTCGTAACCCTCGTCGCGGCTCTCAATCGCCAGTTGGATCAGTTGCGGCAAGGCGCGGGCGTCGTCTTTCACCAGTTCCTCGACCTCCTGATAGCGACCCGCTTCAAGCGGCGCCATCACTTCGTCCATGAACTGGGCCTGGTCATCGTGATTGGCGAAGCTGAGCTCCTTCACGCGCCGGAAGCCCATGATGATGTTGTACAGGCCCCACAGAAAATTGAGCGTGAGAAAGATGTAACACGCATCTCCCGCCCATTTTGCCAAAGCATTGACGTCGAAGCCCATCGCCGCAATTCCTCTCTCAAGATTCCGAGCCGCTGCGCCGCCACGGCCTCACGCCTCTCCGCCGCGGCGAGTTGCTATCTGGTTCCCAATTGCTAGGTTAACCCGCCCACGCCATTGGGGGCAAGTATCGGCGGCCGACCGACGAACCAGCGGCTATACTGATGTCCCGTTCCATTGGTGCGACGCCATCCGCGCTAATTCCCACTTCCTTCGTTTGGGCCAGCAAATGCGACCACACCGTCACTTGGGTACAGTTTCGGCCATGACCGTCGTGGCGGCCGTCCTGGCAAATTCCCACGTCCGCGCCGAGCAGCCGATCTCCAAACTGCTGGAAGTCAACAAGATCTGGAGCGAGGCGCCCCATTCCGCGTTCACCGACCTCGCCTATTGGAATGGCCAATTCATTTGCGCGTTCCGCGAAGGACGCGGGCACGTATCGAGCGACGGCAAGATCCGCGTGCTCACGTCTCCCGACGGCAAGGCGTGGCAATCGGCCGCCCTCGTTCCGCTGACCAATTTCGACCTTCGCGACGCAGGATTATCGATCATGCCCGACGGCCGCTTGATGCTGATCTGCGGCGCCTCGCCGCGAAAGGCGGACGGCGACCGCGCCCCGACCGGTTCGTTTGTCTCGTTCTCCGAGGATGCTCGCACTTGGACTCGGCCGCAGATGGTCGTCGAGCCCGGCCGCTGGTTGTGGCGCGCCACCTGGCACAACGGCACGGCGTACGGCGTCGCCTACGCCGCCCCCACGGGCCACCCATTCTCCGCGCTGCTGATGACCAATGACGGGATCAACTATCGCGAATTGGCTCCGAAGCTGCTTGGCGACGGCTACCCGACGGAAGCTTCCATCCGATTCGGCGACAACGATGTCGCTTATTGCCTTCAGCGCCGCGACAGCCCAGCGCCTGCCAATACCGCCCTGCTCGGCACGAGCAAGCCGCCCTATACCGAGTGGCAATGGCGCGACCTCGGCATTCACTTCGGCGGCCCGAATTTCATCCGGCTACCAACAGGCCATTGGATCGCGGCCGGCCGCATCCCCCGTCCCGGCGGCCCGAGGACTGAGCTCGCCTGGGTCGACGTAGAGAAGATGACGCTCACGCCCTGCATGGAACTCCCCAGCGGCGGCGACACCAGTTACCCGGGTCTCGTCTGGCACGACGACGCGCTTTGGGTCAGCTACTACTCGAGCCACGAAGGCAATGCAGGCATCTACCTGGCGAAGGTCGAAATTAAGTAGCGACCGGGGTGGCTGGGCGAACGCCCCAGAGAGTTTCAGAGATTCTGGGGCGTTGCCCCAGCCACCCGTCGACCGGAGTCGTTGCGCCGCTAACTATTCTCGACCACCGCCCGAAGGCAGTCGTGGAAGCGTCGCAGGCCTTGCTCCATGGGCAGCTGATAGGGGCCTTGGAAATCGTCGCCTCGCTCGAACGCCGCGCGGCGGCCGTTCTGGAGCGCTTCGGCCGCGTGATGATCCTCGCCGGTCACTTCGTCCAGCACCCGCAGGCCGATATCGACGTAGTCGCGCCGCGTCGCGGCAATCTCGCGGTCGAAGTAATACTCGCTCCGTAGCCGAGTTCGCGTCGGCGTGAGCGGCGTATACGTCGTCGCCACTACACAGAACGGATACCACTCCACAAGCTGGCCGGGGAACAGGCTCAGCCAGATTGCCGCGAACGGCGGACGTCGCCCGGCCAACACGTCCATCAACACCTTCTGGTATTCGCCGAATAGCGGCGACCCGGCCGGCGCCAATGGCCAGCGGACGTTTACTTGCTCGCAGTAGAATCGCTCGCCCCCAACCGTGTGGAGCGCTGCCCGCACGTCGATCGGATCTACAAACGCCCGAAAACCCGGATGCACCACGCCGATGTGATAGTCTTCCAGGTAAACCTCCATGAACGCCTTCCAATTGAGGTCGTGTTCCTCCTCGTCCACGCGCTCCAGCACGTAGTCCGATGTCGACAACTCGGTCCAGCCATCGAGCGGCGCCAACTCACGCCGCACGTCCCGCGGCCCGGCAAATAATAGTCCGTTCCACTCGGCCAGCTCCGTTCGCTCCAAGTCGAGGCCCGGATTCTCGTCAAAATGCGGCGCGGCAATTTGCCGGCCGTCGAGATCGTACGCCCAGTTGTGGAGCGGACAGACAAAATTCTTCGCATGACCACAACCGGTCACCAGTTGCGCCTGCCGATGCCGGCATACGTTCGACACCAACTGGGCGCGGCCTTCATGACGGACCAGCACTCTCCCCGCTTGCTGCCCGCCAAGCGCCACGTAATCGCCGTCCTTGCGCACCAGCGACGTGTGGCCCGCATATGTCGGCCCGGCCCCAAACAGCCGCTGCCGCTCAATCTGTAAAACCTCCGGATCGAAGTACCACGAAATCGGCAGCCCAACGGCGGCGCCGATTTCCGCTTCACGAGAAGTAAGTGTCTGAGACACGGCACGAACTCCACTAATTTACTCAACTACCCGAACCGTCTTGAGCGTCGTATCGCTCGCATACGCATGTGCTCCGGCTGCCTGCAATTGCCGGCAGACGTCGATCGTCTCGGCCGTCACCAGTTCACCCGGCATCAAGAGCGGTATCCCCGGAGGATAGAACATAACCATTTCCGCACAAGTCCGACCAGCCGCTTCGGCGAGGGGGATCGTCGCCTTGCGGGCCAGGCTCGCCCTACGTGGCGGCATCGCCAAAGGCGGAATCGGCGGCTGGAGCAGACTCTCATCAGCGAGCCGGGGCGTCCCCGCCCCCGGTTCCTTCTTTCGTTCACTCACGTTCTTCAACCCCGCCAGCAGCCGCTCCCGCGCCGTCGGATCATCCTGCGGACTAAGTACATAAGTAACGTTAAACCAGTCCGCCATTTCATCCTCGACCTTGAACTCGGTCCGCAAATGGCGTTCCACTTCGTAGCCGCTCCAACCGGTGCCGCTCACGTTCACCACCAGCCGCAGTGGATCGCGCCGATGCCCGGCCAGCCGTGGCTCATTCTCCGGCCGCAGAACCTGCAAGCCAGGGATCGCATCAATCGCGCCTTCCAGCCGCTGTGCTTCTTCCACGGCCGACGCAAACAGCTCCCGCCCTTCCCGCCACAGCCAACGCCGCATCACATCCAGCGACGCCAGCAGCAGAAAACTCGGGCTGGTAGTTTGCAGCACGTTCAATGCGTCCCGCACTTGCCCCGGATCAACCATCGAATCGCGGCCGACGTGGAGTTGTGCCGATCCGACGAGCGACCCCAGTGTCTTATGGCAACTCTGTACGACCAAGTCCGCCCCGGCCGCCAGCGCCGGCCCCGGCCCTCCCTCCGGCAGGAAATGCAAATGGGCCCCATGCGCTTCGTCCACAATCAACGGAATCTGCCGCTCGCGGCACACCGCCACCACTTCCGCCAGTTCCCTCGCCAACCCGTAGTAGCTGGGCCGCGTCAGCAGTACGGCCGCCGGCTTCGGCTCGCGATCGAGCGACGCCGCCAGCCGCTCCGGCGTCACGCCCAGCGCGCCACACTCTGGCAGCACGTCGTGCGGAATGAACCGCGGCAACGCACCCGATAGCACCAACCCGGCCACGACCGAGCGATGAATGTTGCGGGGCAGTGCGACGGTGTGGCCCTGCGGCACGGTCGCCAGCAGGGCCGTGGCCACCCCCAGCGTCGAGCCGGCCGACAGATAGATCGTCTCGCCGGACCCGAACAGATCGCTCGCCAGCCGCTGCGCCTCCAGCACGCAGCCGGTGGGGTGGAACGTATTGTCCGTGCCGGTCATGGCCGGCAAGTCGAGCTCTAAGCCTCGCTTGCCGACCAGCGCCAGGATTTCCGGGGCGGCAAAGCGGCCGCCCTTATGGCCGGGAGTGTGGAATCCATAGATCCCAGAGCGCGCGTACCCGGTGAGTGTTTCCCAAATGGGAGCGCGCTCCTGATCCACGCGCGGCGTCGTCACTCTCCGCCAACCTCCATCAACATAGCCGGACCATTTTGGTCCGATGGAAGGATTGCCGCCGTAGCATCACCGGCCAGGATGGCCGGGCTATTTGCCGCAGCCTTCGACCGGCGGCCCTTGCCATTGCCGTTGCCATTGGAATGGCCATTCGTGTGACCATTCTTATGACCGTTGGCCACGACCACCTCTTCGCACTCCTCGTGGGCCGCGACGCGCTCGATCCGAATCGGCTGCATCGGCCGCGCAATCGTCGCCGGGGCCACCCCCGCCTTCATCGCCGCCAGGATGCCGGCCGCCTCGTAGTAGTTCTGAGCGTACCGCAGCTGCCCGGCCTGGAACGGCAGGGCCCGCAGGTCGTTTCGCATCAGGTTCGTGTTGTTGCGAACCGCGATGACGGGAATCCCTTGCTCCACCGCGGCCAGCGTCGGCAGGCCGACGCAGCCGTCCGGAATCACCAGGGCCGAAACGTCCTCCGCGGTCAGGATCGACGGATCGTACACTCCCGTCGGGCCCACCACCACGTGCGGCGCCTTGTTGAGACCCTTCAGCACGCAGAATAGGTAGGTCGTGGAGATAATCTCCATGGCCTTCCGCGGCTCGACGATCCCCCAATTCTCACCCCGCAACGCTTCGCTGCTCATCGTCGGCGCGTGGGCCGAAGGAACATCGAGCACCGAGGAAACGAGATGCGTCAGCACCGCTTCGACGCCGCCCCACGGGTTTGGGCCGCCCTTGCCAAAGTAGGCTCGGTGCAGCTCGACCGTGTCGATGTGCGGCGTAATCCGCGTCGCCATGGCGATCGCATCGTACGAGCTTCGCTTTTCGGCAAGCACGTCCAGCAGATGGCCCAGTCGCTCGACCCGGCCCGTTACACGACCCGAGTCGGCGACGCCGGTCTGCATGTACAGCTCTTTCTCGAGCACCATTACCTCACTAATGTCCATGCCCAAGGTGGCCCGGGCGCCTTCAGCGCAGTTGATCGTCTGGTCGACGACGTTTGGCGCGTCCGGCCGGTCTTCGGTCACCAGCAGCACGCGGTTCTGCCGCACTTTGCGCAGCCCGATCGTGCCCATTAAGAGGCGACAGATGAGGCTCCCCTCGGCGTACAGGCAGTTTTCCGTCTGCTCGTTCACGTCCGAGGCGTTGACCACGTTCGGGTGCAGCACGAGTTGGTCACACACCGAGGCCAGCAGCCGGGCCGCCGGCGTGGCATCGCCCGCATGGCCGCCGATCGCGCAGTCTACTCCCGTCGGAATCAGCATCACCGCGTTGAACTTATCGGTGCGGCCGTGCCGTCGTTGGCGGTAGTCGAAGATCGACACGTCGGAATCCGACGAGTTGCGAATCTTCGGTTCCACGGCCTCGATTTCGCATACGTGGCCGCTGCGGCTCTTGCCCGTCACAGCCACGCGCAGCGGCGTCGCTTCGGGTCCGAAAGCCAGGTCCGCGGCATCCCGCAGATTCGCCAAGGGCGAACTTCCAGCGAGCAGGTGGCGGACAGTAAGTTGTTGAGAAGAAACCTTCATTCTATGCGCAGCTCCTAAATAAGATTGGTTCCACAGTGGAAGCAGTCTCGGCTGGAATTCGGCCTTATCGGCCGATCGGGCGCGTCCAGGCACCCAACGGATTCACAAACAGCTTTGACCAAAAAATCGAAGTAAAGATGGACTGCCGCCATGGTAGCTAGCAGCCAACGGGTCAGAACGAATCGATTGGGATCAATCGATTCGGCGGGAGGAAACTCAACGACGGATGTGTTGTCGCCAGCCCGCGAGACAGGCGGCGACAGGAACGTGCAGCACTTCCCAGTCCAGCATCGGACTGCGGAACGGGCGGGTCGACCGCAAGCGGCGCCGCAGCTTCAACATTCCTATGGTCAGAGCAAAGTTCAATTCAGTCCCCTCAAGCCGCACAACCGGCTACCTTCACCAATCGGCTAGCGGCGGCAATAACTTCGAGAATACTTGGTGCTGGCAAATTCTACAATCCCCGTCACGCGAGTAAAGATCAATTCCGCCTCGCCAGCAACAATTTCCCAAATACGACGTCGCCATATTAATAGTTCACGGCACCACCGCGCGCTGCCGCCCGCCGCGGCCGGTCTGCGACTTGCGGCCTAGCGCTCGGCGCCACAAAATGCAGGCCATGACCGTGATCCGCATCCGCGACTGGAAGGTCCTCGACATCCGCTTCCCGACGTCCGAGTCGCTCGACGGCTCCGACGCCATGCACGCCGATCCCGACTACTCGGCCGCCTACGTCGTCCTCCGCACCGACCAGCCCGGCCTCGAAGGCCACGGCCTCACCTTTACTCTAGGTCGCGGCACCGAACTGTGCGTTGCCGCCGCCGAGTATCTCTGCCGCACGCTCACCGACGCCCGCCTCGACGACATCACCGACGACTTCGCCGGCTACTGGCGCCGTCTGGCCCGCGACGGCCAATTCCGCTGGATTGGCCCCGAAAAAGGCGTTGTCCACCTTGCCACCGCCGCTGTCATCAACGCCCTCTGGGACCTCTGGGCGAAGGCCGAAGACAAGCCGCTCTGGAAGCTCGTGACCGACATGCCGGCCGAGCAGCTGGTGAGCACCGTCGACTTCAGCTACCTCTCCGACGTGCTGACGCCCGCCGACGCCCTGGCAATTGTGAAGGCCAACGACGCCACCCGTGCCGACCGCGAGACCGAGCTCCACCGCTCCGGATTCCCGGCCTACACCACCTCGGCCGGCTGGCTCGGCTACTCAGACGACAAGATCATCCGCCTCCTGCACGAGGGCATCGCCGCCGGCTGGAACCATTTCAAGCTCAAGGTCGGCGCAGATATCGCTGATGACCGCCGCCGGGCCGCCCTCGTCCGCCGAGAGATCGGCCCCGATCGCAAGCTGATGGTCGACGCCAACCAGCGGTGGGACGTGCCCGAGGCCATCGCCAACATCCGCCAGCTCGCCGAGTTCGGCCTCCACTGGGTCGAGGAGCCCACCTCGCCGGACGACGCCGTCGGCCACGCCGAAATCGCCAAAGCGGTCGCCCCGATTGGCATCGCCACGGGCGAAATGTGCCAGAACCGCATCCTCTTCAAGCAGCTCATGCAGCTCGGCGCCATCCGATTCTGCCAACTCGATTCCTGCCGGCTAGGCGGCGTGAACGAGTGCCTGGCCGTCATGCTGCTGGCCAAGCGGTTCGGCATCCCCGTCTGCCCGCACGCGGGCGGCGTCGGCTTGTGCGAATATGTGAACCACCTGATCATGGTCGACTGCTCCCGCATCGGGGCCAGCATCGAAAACCGCGTCGCCGAGTACGTCGACCACCTCCATGAACACTTCGAAAATCCCTGCATCATCCAAAACGCCCACTACATGCCCCCCACCGCGCCCGGGTACAGTATCACCATGAAGCCAGACAGCCTCCGGGAGTTCCAATTCCCCGACGGCCCCATCTGGAAACGGCGCAGGTAAGTGCCGCGAGCCGAGCGGCACGAATCCAGAGCAGCAGAGCGGTAGAGCGGCAGAGCAGAAGTGAGGCATCCCAGCTTCTGCTCTACTGCGATTCTGTTCTACTGCTCTAACGAGTCCGCCTCGGCTCGGCGGACCTACCCAAAACATGACCGACCGACTCAAAAACAAGCGCGCACTGATCACCGCCGCCGCCCAGGGCATCGGCCGGGCCACCGTGCTGGCCTTTCACCGCGAAGGCGCTCAAGTGATCGCCACCGACATCAACGAAGAGACACTGGAGCTCGTCGCTCGCGAGGCTCGCGGCATCCGCACCATGCAGCTCAACGTCCGCGACCCGGCCGCCGTCGCGGCCGCCGCCGCCGACCTTGGCGCCGTCGACGTCCTCTTCAACTGTGCCGGCTACGTCCACCACGGCACGATCCTCGACTGCACCGAGGACGACTGGTCTTTCTCCGTCGATCTCAACGTCACCGCCATGTACCGCATGAGCCGCGCGTTCCTGCCGGCCATGCTCAACGTCGGCCACGGCAACATCATCAACATGTCGAGTGTCGCCTCCAGCGTCACCGGCGCGCCGAACCGCTTCGTTTACGGCGCCACCAAGGCGGCTGTCATCGGCATGACCAAGGCCATCGCCGCCGACTTCGTCGGCCGCGGCATCCGCTGCAACGCCATCTGCCCCGGCACGATCGACACGCCCTCGCTCCACGACCGCATGGCCGCCCAGGGCGACCCCGAAAAAGCCCGTGCCGCCTTCATCGCCCGCCAACCCATGGGCCGCATCGGCACCGCCGAGGAAGTCGCCGAGCTCGCCGTCTACCTCGCCTCCGACGAATCCGCTTTCACCACCGGACAAATCCACGTCATCGACGGCGGCTGGACGATTTGAGAAGTGGTCAGAGGTCGGAGGTCAGAGGTCAGAAAGAACACTCGCCGCCAAATTCGCCATTCGTATTTCGTCATTCGTCATTTTGGAGCCTCCGATGAAACTTCTCCGCTACGGCGCCCCCGGCCAGGAACACCCCGGCATCCTCGACTCCGCCGGCCACATCCGCAGCCTGAAAGGCATCGTCGACGACATCGCCGGCGACACCCTGTCAGCCGCCGGCCTCGACAAGCTCCGCAGGCTCGACCTCAATTCGCTGCCGCTGGTCGACAAGCCCACCCGCCTCGGCCCCTGCGTCGGCCGCGTCGGCAAGTTCATCGGCATCGGACTCAACTACAGCGAGCATGCCGCCGAAACCGGTGCCCAGATCCCTGCCGAGCCGGTCATGTTCATGAAGGCCCCCAGCGGCATCAGCGGCCCGAACGACGACATCATCCTCCCCCGCGGCTCCAAGAAAACCGATTGGGAAGTCGAGCTGGCCGTCGTCATCGGCACCAAGGCCAAGTACGTCGACGAAGCGAACGCCCTCAACCACGTCGCCGGCTACTGCACCAGCCACGACGTCTCCGAGCGCGAGTTCCAACTCGAACGCGGCGGCCAATGGGACAAAGGTAAATGCTGCGACACCTTCGGCCCCCTCGGCCCCTGGCTCGTCACCCGCGACGAAGTGCCAGACCCGCAGAACCTGGCCCTCTGGCTCGAAGTCGACGGCCACCGCTACCAGAATGGCAACACCCGCACGATGATCTTTCCCGTCAAGAAGCTCGTCAGCTACCTGAGCGAATTCATGACCCTCCACCCCGGCGACGTAATCACCACCGGCACGCCCGCCGGCGTCGGCATGGGCCAGAAACCAGATAAAATCTTCCTCCGCCCCGGCCAAACGGTCCGCCTCGAAGTGCAGGGTCTCGGCCAACAGCAGCAACGCACCATCGCCGACCAATGATTAAACACTCTCACGCCCGGAAAGGGTTGCGTAAGGGCCGCTCGAGGTCCTCTTGCTTCGGACGAGGCCCGCGTAAGGGAGAATTGTCGGAACACCACCCGCCCTCGCGCGAGGCCTCCACATTATGAACATGCAAACGACGGCCAGCCCAATCGAACTTGGCTCCGGCACCGCGACCAGATTCGAGATGAAGATGCCGTGCGAACCGTCGGTGAACGTTGCCCGAAAGGCGATTTGACCACGGTCGTTGAGGAAGTCCTGTCCGAGTTCGAGAAATTGGATTGTTCTCCAATCGACATTGGGGCCGTCGTCGACGTCCAACAAGTCTCCAGTGCGAACGATAAGTTGCAAGTTTCCTTCGCGGTCCTGCGCCCAGATACCGCTGTTGTTCGCGCTCGTGATCCCCGGTCCCCTCAAATACCCATCAAACGCAAGTTGTCCCGAATCATTAAGGGACATGTTGAATGTGATGTTCGGAAGTTCCGGGAAGTCGGGCGAGAGCGAGTCATCAAACACAACTCCAGCAGCAGTGCCCGGCGCAGGATCCCCCTCGCGAATGACTAATTCCAATGCGTTACCGCCACCCTGCGACCAGATACCGCTTCGATGTCCGTTGTCGACACTTATACCACGCAGCGACGCTGCGAACGCGTATTGCCCTGCGTTGTTGAAGTCGGCCGCGCTATTGATGAAGTCGAACAACACATCGGATGCCGTGCCTGGGGCGTGATCTCCCTCCCGGACCAGCAATTCCAAGCCGTGGCCGGCGGCGTTTGACCAGCGGGCCACGTTATTGCTCGAGTTCACGCCCGGGCCCTGCAATGTACCAAACAGTACGACGTGGCCGGCGTCACTAAACCCTGTTACGAAGACGGAACCGAGGGTTACGCCGCTAGAGAGTCCTGGCGCCTGATCTCGTTCGCGAATCAGCAACGCGACGCCGCCCAGCCCATCGTCGATCCAGTATCCCTGATCATTGCTGGTACTAACTCCCGGCCCGCTGACCTGCATGCCGAAGACAACCTGTCCAAGGCTGTTCGAGCGAGCGGCCGTGAAGCCGCCCAACTCGTCCTCCCACCTGAAAACAACTCCACCGGGCAATCCTGGAGCCTGGGCTCCCTTACCCGCAATGAGCCGCGGTGCGGCGTCGGGGCCGAGCAGCCACAACGACTCAGCGCGAACAAAATCAGCGACACCACCCGGCGGGATCGGCAATGGAGTGGCTCCATGAACGTGCTGGCCGAGATTATTGGTCTCGAAAAAGCCAAAGCCCCGGAAAAAGTGATTGGACGACGGTGTGTGCTCTCCACCGACGACGATCGTCTTTAGCCCCGCTGCTGGCTCCCAGAGCCAGTAGCCATAGTTCGTTGTCCCATGGTCTTGATTGTTGATACGCATCGCTCCAGTGGAATCGTGGAGGAGGATCGTGGCGCCTACTTCGCCCGCGTCATTCAACTGGGGCGGGGTAACGAAATCGAAATGGAGGAAGTGGATCCCCTCGAGTGTGTCGGGGGCCTGCTGGCCCGACCGCGCCAGCATTTCGAGAGCGGCCCCGGGCGAGTGGAGCCACATCGCACGGCTGTTGAACAACGTAATGCTCGCACCCGTCAAGTCGGACGCAAAAGCCACTTGGCCGTGAATGTTCAAGCTGGGTAGACCGAGAGTTTCGAAAGCGGCACCATCCTCCGTCGCGGGTGCGTGTCGACCCGTGAGCGCTATCGTGCGGACGCCTCCGTCGGCGAGCGCGTGCGAAATCGGGAGTGTGAATAGCAGAGTGACCAGGACGAACGGGGCGCACTGCTTTGCGGATGTGACGAACAAATCGCTATTCATCTGAAAAGTTTTTCCAGGGCCGTCACTAACAACAACGTCAGCGAAGCAAACATCTTTAGAGTGTCTCCGAGGGAGAGGGCCAAGGTGAAAGCGAGTTGTCGGAACGCAATCCGCCCCACCTTGCCCTCTCCCAGAGGAAGACCGGTTTTGAAACTCCGTCTAGCAATTCATCTTCAATTTCATGCTGTGTGCGATCGGCAACCCATTGATCGAACGTCCCAAATCACTGCCGTGCCGGCTACGCAAGCCATCAACGTCGCCGCCATTGACAGGTCTCGCAAATGTCATCGCGAATTACACGTGCGGTAAAAAATCCCAAATCGCACTTGGTTTGGTTTCAGGCAACCGAAGAATGGCTCATCCTGATACTCCTATTGTGGTGCGCGACCCAAGCCAAGATGCCCGAGAGAACTAACAGCCATGCGCTCGGTTCGGGGACTGGGCTGGGTATAGCAGCAACCCGGAAACCACGAGCAAAACTGCCGCAGTTGATGTTTCCGCCGCCGTCACACTCGCTGGCGGGACGGTGCGCTGCGGCTAAGAACTCCGTTACGTCTGTGCCGCCGCCGAACCAACCGACGCCGCGATGTCCACGCGTGACCTGCGTAAAATGAGAGCCAAAATTGAGTAGTGCTTCTTTCCACTCATCGACATTCCCGGCCTGGTCGAACGTGCCGTACGGACCTGGCGCGAGGGAATAGGCTCCCACAGGGGAAACATCGCCAAGAACGTCATTGAAGTTCGCGGAATTGACTCCTCCAGGGGAAATCGCCGCAGTCGGAGCCGCGTCGCTTCCCATTGGGTAGTCCCAGTAGTTGCCCGTCACCCCGTCGTTCTTGTGGTAAGCCGCCTTATACCATTCATTCTCGCTTGGTAAAAACCACCGGGCCCCCACATTGCGGGTAGTATCCTTGCCATTCAAAGGGTCACCGCCGCTGTCGGACAACGGCCCGAGCGTGTAGGCCCCCGTCTCGGTATCCCCGCTGCCTTGTCCGTTATGCAGCCAATTGGCGAAGCGAATCGCCTGATACCAGGTGACATAAGTGACAGGGTGGTTGCCGCGCGCCGGCTTGACTACGTACTTTGCGCCATCCGCAGCTGCCGCGTTATAGTTAATGCCGCATTGGACACGGTCGCAAAAGCTCGGCAAGTACAGGTCCAGAGTGTCGATTCCCGTCGGGTCTTTGGTGTTGAGAAACTCGGCATACTGCGCGTTGGTGACCTCGTACTTGCCGATGCGGTACTCGTAAGGCACAGCGCCGTAGCCGGTCGTGCCGTCGCTCATGATCTCAGTGTCAGCCGCGTTTCCGGGATTGCCCACGAGGACGGTATCGATGACGACCGCCTGGGCGGCCGTGGGAACTAGTACCACTGCGCAGATAACCGCAGACAATCGAGATCGCCAACGACCGAGCGCGATGATTGTCGTGCCCGCTGCAAGCAGCAGCCGAGTACCGGGTTCGGGCACGGGGTTGGCGATGCTTGCGACGCGAAATCCTCCAGCAAGACGATGGCAACCGGGGTTTCCGCCGTCGCATCCGGTGGCGGGACGACTCGATGCGGCCATGGGAGACCCATCGTTTCCGGGAAGATAATACATGCTGCTGCCCCGTATCCCGCGGTAATAGACGGTAACGTTGGGGAAATCAATATCTGGTTCAGCCAATAATGCCTCGTTCCACTCGTCGGCGTTGCCGCCCTGGTCGAATGTCCCGTAGGGACTCGGCGAAAGCGGATAAGAGCCCACGGGGGTGAAATTGGCTACGACGTCACTGTAATTCGCTGAGTTAACTCCGCCCGGCGGGATCTCGGCCGTGGGCACCGAGTCGCTACGTGTAGGATAATTCCAGTAGTTGCCGGTTGCGCCGTCATTTTTGTGATACGCCGCCTTGTACCATTCGTCCTCACTCGGCAGGAACCACTTCGCTCCGGGATTCCGCGTAATGCTATTGCCATTGATGGGGTCCGAGCCAAACTGCCCAAACGGTCCCAGGGTGTAGGCGCCCGTCTCGGTGTCACCGCTTCCCTGACCGTTGTGCAGCCAATTGGCGAATCGAATGGCGGCATACCAGGTGACCCAATTGGCTGGATGGTTTTCATATCCCGGCCTGACCGAGTACTTCGAGCCATTTGGCGCCGCAGCGTTAAAATCGATGCCTCCGCCGATGCCGTTAAAACCGGTTGAAAATCCGCTCTCATAGAGATCAAGCTTATGGACACCGTTGAGAGATTCTCCGGTCGGGTTGACCGCGTTGAGGAACTCGGTGTACTGGGCCTTGGTGACTTCATACTTGCCGATGCGGTATTCGTAGGCGACGTCGCCATAGCCGGTCGTACCGTCGGTCATGATCTCCGTGTCGGCGGCGTTGCCCGGATTGCCGACGAGTATCGTTTCAATGACTACGGCATGTGCCGGCAATGGAACCAACACGAATGCGTTAAATACGATGCACAAATTCAGTATTCTCATTTGGAAGTTGTCCTTTCCTGTTCCATCGAACGCAGGTCCCATATCGTCGCCGTGCCTCGATCGAGACCAGTTAAGAGCCGAGAATTGTCGGGAGAGAATGCGAAACTCGTAGCGCGCGCGTAGGGCGTTTGCAGCGTGACTTCAAGCTTGCGCGTTGGTAGGTCCCAGATTCGAATGACGTTGTCGGCGCGGAATCCGCCAACCTCGATTTCCGCCGCGGCCAAAAGGAGGCCGTCGGGTGAAATACCCAATTCCAGCCAATGGCGTGCGCCAGGAATTACTTCGACGTATTCGAGTGTTTGTGTGTCTGTATTCCACAGGCAGATCTTGCCCTCTTCCGACGTCACGAGTGTCTTGGCATCGGCAGAAAAGGCGCCGCTGCCGATACGCAATCCACGTCCGTATCGATCTGGCCGTTGGGCGGCGATGAAACCAGGGATCTCGCGATGAAGTTTATAGTCCCACGAAAAGCACCAACCGTCGTCGCACAGGAGATAGACGTGGGTTGTTCCAACAGCGATCTGCGAGGCCAGGACGCGTTCGAATCCCTTGATTCTTTTGTCGGGGAGCGCCTCTAATTCCTCTGGAAAGCGGCTCAGAATTTCACCAGAGGGCAGTGCATAAACAACGAGTTGGCTGGCACCAGGTCCTGGGCGGCCAGTAGCCAACGCTACAACCGAACCGTCGTCGGCCAACGAAAACGTGCGAATCGGCCGATCAATTGGAATTCTTGCCACGGGCGCACCCGTCTCGACGTTCCACGCGTTAAGGATTCCATGTTCTGGCAATGTGGCCTCTGAGATAGTGCCGGCTGCGACGAGTAAACGACCGTCTGTCGAAAATGCAACGGCTCTCGCTCCAATAGGAGTGACGTCGTTTTCGTCCCGGTCTCCCATCTCAAAATGATGTTCGATTTTGCCAGTTGTGGCGTCGCGTAGTTCGACGCCGTCGCCGTAACCCAACGCAAGTTTGCCGTTGTGTTTGCTCCATGCGACGCTTTCGAGCCCGGCGTACCTTGAGTACGGTTCGCGAGCGATGTGTCGGGCGGTCAGGGCATCCCATAAGGTGATTCCGTGGCCCGACGGTATGGCGACCGTCGTTCCGTCCGGCGAAAACGCCGCGGCACTTGTCATGCGACCTAACTTTGACACCGTGCGTACGGGAGCCGAGTCGCGAATGTTCCAAAAATGGATGGCATCATAATCCGTTGTGACGAAGTTTTCGCCATCCGGGGAAAGCGCCATGAACCCTTCGCCGGCAATGTCGACTCCGATTAAGTCACGAGCCAGCGCCCCAGAATCTGCGTTCCATATTCGAGCTTCAAGAACTTGTACGTTGGTCGGGCCGTGCTCGATCGAAGTGGTTTCTCGCCGTGTCAGGCGATGCCCGCCTGAAATCAATCTGCGTCCGCCTTGAACGAATGCCAATTGGTTGATGCATGGGTAGTGTGTGTCGAGGCCAGGCCCATGAGCCTTATCGATTGTCGTTTGCAATTCAGTCGTCCTGGCATCGAAGATAAAGATCGCCCCTGTGGCGCCGTCGCCTATTGCAATTCGCATCGCATCCGGAGAAACGGCAATCGCACTCGTGTGCACAGCGCGGCTACCTTCTGGCTGTTGCTGTGATGCGGGAAGCTGCCACTTACGAAGCACGCGGCCAAAATCAACGCTTTCAGAAATCTGAACCAGTCCATCCATGTTCGCGGTGACGAGATGCCCATCAGGAGTGAATGCGATGGCAGTCACCGCTCGATTGTCCGGCCCTTCGATCTGCGACAGATTGCCAGAATCGACATCTAACACACTGATACTTCCGTCAACTCGACCAACGGCCAGCGTGCTGCCGGACGGAGATGCGGCGAGGCATGTTGGCCAGTTCGTGTCGAAAGGAACGTAGATTTCTCGAAGCTTGCGCCCGGTCGACGCGTCCCAAAGATATATTCCGCAATCCGACGCGTAGGTCGATATTGTGGCCAGAGTTTTTCCGCCTGGTAGAAAAGTCAGCCGCGATGCGCCGGTACGATGTCGAAACGCGGGATCGCCCAACTGCATCAAGCTATCGACAAATGGCCCACTGGGGGATGAACCCGCACGAATCGACGGTCTCGGAAACACAATCGCGGCTGCGACGCCGACAAGGACAACGGCAAAGGCAGTGAACAGGATGGTTAATTTAACCACCGTCTTTCGTCCCACGGCATCGGCGAGTGCCAGTGCGAAGGCGCCAACCGATGTCACGGCTGGCGCCTTCCCGGCTAGCACGAGGTTAGCGATATTTTGTGCGGCGCCGATCTGGCTCGATGTTAGGGAAGTTGCATCTGCTTGAGCTGCAAGCGAGGCCGTAAGTCCGGCAGATGTGATCGTCACGCCGCGACGGGTTAGATTACGTCGTAGTTTTTCTTTCGCAAGCGCCACGCGAGATGAGAAGGTTCCTAAGGGAACTCCAAATTCTTTTGCCGCGTCTTTATGAGTGCGCCCTTCTAGTTCGCAGAGCACAAAGACCGAGCGCAACTTGGGAGGCAAACGCTGAATCTCCTCGTCAAGAACTCGGCCGATCTCAGACCATGCTAGGCGCTCGGCGTGATTTAGCTCCTGCGTTAAAGGGCCTTCGTCTGGAATTATGGATTCCACCTTTCGTTGCGCGCTCATCGCTCTGGCCTTCGTGGCGACGCGAAGTGCTACTCCGTGAAGCCAAGCCCCTATAGACTTCCTGAGGATCAAGGAATGACGCTTTCGTATAAGCACGATGAATGTGGCTTGAAATGCGTCTTCTGACTCGTGATAATCGCCCAGAACGCGCCGACAGACACCCATTACCATCGGGCCATGCCGGCGCAGAATCTCGCCCAGGGCGCCGTCCGCACACTCCGTCGAAAGCGCACGAATCAGATCACGATCGCCATTCGCCGACCCCATGCTGTTCCCAGCTGTCCAGGCCTCCCTATCCATTCCGTGCCGCATAACTGTCGTTCACTTGACTACAATTCGCAGATAATCTCAGAATTGTTGCACTTGCCATCGCGCGGTGACGCCATGACCAAGGAACGGTAGGCAGTGCTAGTCTATTGGTTTGGCGTTTGATGTAAGAACTTGGAGAGGATACCGAATTGCTTCCAGGGCCATTAACTCATGGCTCAATTACCGGGAATTCCATCGCCCGCCGAGCATGGTCAGCAGACTAATGGCGACGATTCCGATCGAACCTGGCTCGGGAACGGCCTCGCCGGCCCAAATGATTTTGCTTGGGCCAATGACGCTATTGGCAAGGCTGGTCACGCCAAGGAAGTTTCCCTCGGCGTCCCAGCGGTAGAGGCTGTTGGTGGAGAAGATGACCGAAAATACGTCTCCGTTTGGTCCGCGGGAGACGCTGAGTGGCCGGGCAAAAGTGGGGGCGGTGAAGGTGCGGATGTAATTGCCCGATGTGTCACGTTCAACGATGGCATTGCCAACATAATCGGCGATTAGAACCGTGCGGGTCGTTCTGCTGTAGTCGAGGTGGTTGGCGCTTCTCTGGCCGTGGTCCAGTGGGACGGAGCCGATTTGGCCATGAGCGACTGGGTCGTAAACACTGATAAAATTCTGCTCGGGCGTATTTGGATTAGGGTTTGTGCCACCCCAGACCGCGCCTCCGGGCAAGGCAGCTACCCCCGACATCCCATGAGAAAGTTGGTTGTTGACAAAGAACCCAACTTGAACGCCGGCGGGGCTGAACTCTTTCACCGAATCCTGCGTGGCGACATAGTAGTTACCGTTAGGTGCAAGATCGACGTCTGCCGGATTTCGCAGAGCGCGATTGGTGAAGGAGCGCGCTGCAAGTTGCGCCCCGCTCCGGTCATACACACGTACCTCGGCGTCCCGGATAGCGGAGTTTTGACTCGCGGCAACCAGGTTGCCCGCCAGGTCGAACGCCAGCGGCAAGACAGTTTCGAAGCTGGGGTCAAGCAAACCTTTGTAGGTCAGGTCGCGGTCATAAACTCCGATCGTGCCCGCACTGGAGCTGGAGATCAGGAAATCGTCCCTGTCGAAGCCGATTGCCGCGGCGCTGGAAACGCCGATGGCGAGCGCGGAAAGCAAGAAGATGACTCGTCCGAATGCGGCGTGAGGCTTGGAATTCATTTTGCAGGTGTCCTTTCATTGTTGCTTGCGGCGGACGTCCCAGATCACAGCCGTGCCGCGATCGAGCCCCGTCAAGAGCTTGGTGTTATCGGGGGAAAACGCGAAGCTGGTGGCGTTTGCCTTCGGCACGGGCCAAGTCAATTCCAGCGTTCGACTCGGCAGATCCCAGACCCGAAGCGTATAGTCCCGGCCGACGTCCTCGGGTTCCGCACCGACAAGCCGCTTACCGTCTGGAGAAAATCCAAGTTCCAGCCAACGATTGGCCAACGGAACGACTTCCATGTGCTCGAGTGATTCTGTCTCGGTATTCCACACGCAAAGCTTGCCGGGGCCTGAGGTGACCAGCGTCTTGGCGTCAGGAGAAAACACGGCGCTGCGCACCTCACACGCCCGCCCGTCTGTTCGCTGATCGGCGAAGAAGCCAATCCCCACGCGATGCTCGACGAAATCCCAATGGAAGCAAAAGCTGTCTTCACAGACTACGTAGACTTTTGTCGAACCGGGCGGTATTCGCGCTGCCACAACATTGTGGAACCCGCCGACGCCATTCAGCAACGCACCGGTTTCCCTGGGATATTGCGACAGCAACTTTCCGGACGGCAACTCATACACCAAGAGTTGCGTGTTTGGACGATTCGGCGCTTGACCCAACGAATCGGGGAAGCCGTAGCTTGTCGCGACGGCGACCACCGAGGCGTCGTCGGCGAGCGCCATCTTCCGCACCGGCCGGTCGACTTGGATACTCGCCTGCTGAACCCCGCGTATGGTGTCCCAGGCCTTGATGAAACCGCGCATGTGCCACGTTCGGAACGACATCGGCCCCGCACTGACCAGCAGCCCGCCATCCGCCGAAAATGCCACCACTGCAGCCGATGGCGGGGACAAGTACAGCACGCCCGGCTCTCCCAAGTCCAGCCGGTGTTCCACCTTGCCCGTCTCGGCATCCCACAATTCGACGCCGTCGCTGTAGCCAATCGCCAGTCGGTCGGTTCGGTTGCTCCAAGCGACGCCCAAAATACTGGAATATCTCGCGGGCCCCACTTGGATTGCGCTTTCCGCGCTCTCGGCGTTCCACATGTTGATTCCCCTTCCGGTCGGCACGGCAACGGTCGTTCCGTCCGGCGAAAATGCGAGACCGCCAACAAGCGGAATTTCGCCTGGAAATTGGCCCAATATCGGTATCTCGTGGCGGAGAGTTCCGTCGCCGACATCCCAAAAACGCAGTGCATCCTTGTCGGCAGTGACCAAGGTTTCGCCATCGGGAGACACCTCCAAGAAACCTTCCCCCCAGATGTCGACGTCGATCAAGTCCCGAACGAATTCGCCCGTCTCGCCGTCCCACAGTCGTGCTTCGAGAACTTTCACCTTGTTGGGTCCGAATTCGAGGGAAGTTGTCTCTGGCGGAACTAGCCGATACCCGCCGGAAATCAATTGGCGACCGCCCGCGGTAAACGCCAATGAGTTCACGGCCGGCGTGTATCCCCAGGAGCGAAGCCCCCGTGAATGCGCCTCCTCAATGGTGGTCAGCAGCTCGCCCGAATCGGCATCGAAGAGGTAGATCGCTCCCGTTGCACCGTCGCCCACTGCCACCCGCTGTCCATCGGGAGAGACTGCGATCACGCTGGCGCGAGGATCAACATTAATTTCAGGTTGGGGTTTTCTTGCTGGCGGAACGCTCCACGTTTGGAGTTCCCGACCAAGGTCATCGGTGCTCAAAATCCGCATCAGGCCGTCCATGTTGGCGGTGATCAATCGGCTCCCGTCCGGCGCAAACGCGATTGCAGTCACCGGGCGCTCGTCCGGTTTCTCGAGAAACAGAACACGACCTGTCTCGACGTCCTGCAGACTTATTTCGCCATTATTTCGGCCAACCGCCAGCACGCTGCTGGAGCGAGACGCGGCCAGGCAGGTCGGTCCGTTCAATTCTTCTTCGGAGGCGGGAAATTCTCGCACCATGCGCCCTGTCGCAACGTCCCATAGATAAACGCCGTTGTCGGACCAGTGCAAAGGAATCGTGGCGATCCGCTTTCCATCCGGCAGAAACACAAGCCGCGAAGCGCCGAATCGATGCCGAAACGCCTGCTCACCCAAGTGCATCACCGCTCGTTCCGCCGCCATGATCGGATCAGCCGGTGGGGACCGGTTGGTGAAGTCGAATAGTGCTGACGTCCGAAGCGCGACCGCGGCGGTCACTCCTGCGAGGACGACTGCAATGGTCGCGGACGTCGCCAGTGCTTTCGCCAGAAACGCTTTGCGACCGACCGCATTGGCGAGCACCAGCGCGAAAGTACCCGCTGTCAACACGGAAGCCGACTTGCCTCCCAGCACGAACATGGCCGCGTTCAGCGCGGCGCCGATCTGATTTGAAGTCAGGGCTGCTGTCGTGGCGCAAGTCGAAATCGCCGCCGCGAGTCCTGCCGACGTGATCGCCAGTCCGCGTCGAGTTAGGCGGCGTCGCAGTTTTTCCTTCGCACGTGCCAGGCGGGCAGACACCGTTCCCGCTGGGATTCTCAGCTCCCGCGCTGCCTCTTTGTGGCTGTGTCCTTCCAATTCACACAGGACGAAGGGCGCACGCAGTGTCTGCGGCAACCGCTGAATTTCTTCGTCGAGAACGGTTCCAATCTCCGACCACACGACATCCTCGGTGGGATCGTGCTCGCGCGATGCCACGTCTTCGTCTCGAAGTTGCGCCGCTGCTGGCTGTCGCGTGCGCATGATCTTTGCCTTCGTTGCCGCCCGCAGAGCCACGCCGTGGAGCCAAGCACCCAACGTTTTCCGGAGAGCCAGCGAACGACGCCTGCGAACCAATACAATGAAGGTCGCTTGGAACGCATCCTCCGCGTCGTGATGATCTCCCAGCACACGCCGACACACGCCCATGACCATGGGGCCATGTTTGTTGAGAATCTGCTCCAGAGCGCGCTCAGCATTCGTCGTAGCCAAGGCGCCGACAAGAACTCGGTCGCTGTCCACAAGCCTCAAACTGCTCCTGATTGCTGGTCCCTGCTACGTATTCTGTGCCTGAAAACTGTGGATCACTTGCCTAGAAATCGCAAAAGAATTCAGATTTATTGCCGTCGACGCTTGCCACGGAGCGTGGAGCATGGACGCAGTCAGCAGTTATGAGAGGCAGTTGGAGGATCTGCCTGTGAAGTCCAGGGACTTTCTTTACAGCGGCGGCGACGCGATCACGACCGGCACACCCGCCGGCATCGGAATGGGCCAGAAACCCGAAAAAATCTTCCTCCGCCCCTGCCAAACGGTCCGCCTGGAAGTCCAAGGCCTCGGACAGCAGCAACAACGGACCGTGGCCGATCGATAATCAACCATGCACCGAGTAACCCGTACTCGCTAACTTGTACCGCGTCCAAAATGCCGGCACAGTGACCGCTGTTTCACTAACAGAATCTCCAAAGGCTCAGCGTCAATCTTACTGGTCATTCCTAATTGCAAGGATTAGTCGCGTTAGTTCTACGTCATTGTTGAGTCCGAGCTTTGCGAAGACTTTGGCACGATGTTTGGCGACCGTTTGAAAGCCAATGTTCAATTCCAAAGCGATTTGCTTTTGATTCTTCCCATTGACAATCAAATCGATCACTTCCGACTCGCGCGGCGTCAATTGTGCGAGCCGGGCCCGCAAATCGGCGTCAGTGCATTCCTGCCGCCGCTGGGCCGCGTCTGCCGCCAGCGCCTTGTGAATGGCGTCGATCAGCAACTGATCGTTGGCTGGCTTCTCAATAAAGTCGAACGCACCCAACTTAAACGCCTTTGTACACGTCCGTACATCGCCATGTCCGGTCATCACGATGATCGGAAGCGTATATCCCCTGTCCATGAGCGCTTGCTGAACCTCTGGTCCTTTCAGGCCGTTCATGCGAATATCGAGAATCAGACAAGCGGGGCCCGATGGCTCGTAGTGGGCCAGAAATGCCTCACCCGAAGCAAATTCTTCCACAGAATAATGGACTGACTCGATGAGCCAGCGCAGGGAGCGTCGAACACTTTCATCGTCATCCACGATGTATATCGTAGGCTTACCCTCCATGCGCTGATTCCTCATCGGCCGGCAGCGCAATGCGAAATATTGCACCGTCGGCGTCGGACTCCGCCCACAGCCGCCCGTCGTGGGCTTCTATGATGGATCGACTGATTGCCAAACCCATTCCCAGGCCATGCGCCTTCGTAGTAAAAAACGCCTTGAAAATCTGCTCGAGACTATCGGCAGGCAAGCCCGGGCCGCTGTCAGCCACGGTAATCGCAACGCCTGAACCTGTGTTTTCCGTCTGAACGTGCAATCGCCTCTCGCATGCGCAGCTCTCCAGTGCCTCGATTCCATTCAGCAAGAGGTTGATGACGACCTGCTCCAATTGCACCGGGTCGCCCTGGATCATTGAAACGGAAGGATCGCATTGAACAGTTACCGCCACGCCCCTCCGCTCTGCCTGAACGGCAACAAGATGTATTGCATTTCGCACGACCGCGTTGATGTCGACGGCTTTTCGCTCGCCGGAACCTTTTTTTACGTAATGCTTGAGCCGCTGAATGATCGTCGAGGCGCGCGCCGACTCGTTTGCAATCGATGTTGCCACCTGAATCAGCTCTGGTGCGTCATACGCCCCGTCGGCAAGTCGGCGAATGGCCCCATGCGCAAAATTCTGAATCGCCGCCAGCGGCTGGTTAATCTCGTGCGCTAATCCCGTCGCCATTTCTCCCATCGTATTGAGACGTAGAACATGCGCTAGCTCAGTGCGATGTTCATCCAGCTTCTTTTCGGCGAGTTTGCGCTCTGATGCGTCGCGCAAAATCCCTGTGAACAGACGCCGCCCAACCAGGCTTACCTCGCTTACCGCCAAATCGACCGGAATGTTGCCTCCGTCTTTTCCTCGCGCCTCAACTTCTCGGCCGATTCCGATGACTCTTCTCTCGCCAGTGGATAGATAACGCTCCAAGTAGGTGCTGTGTTCGTCGTAATATGGTTGCGGCATGAGAATACTTATATTTTGACCGATGAGTTCGGCGGGCGAGTAGCCGAATAGCCGCTCCGTCGCTCGATTCGCCGAATGAATGATGCCACGATGGTCGATGGTGATGATCGCGTCAGAAGCTGCCTCCAGGACCGCAAGAGCTCTCGCTTCGCTCTCCCGCAACGACTCTTCGATTGCTTTGCGCGCTGTGATGTCGATGTTGACGCCAATAAGACGTAGCGGTTTCCCCTCGCAGTCCTTCAGAACCTGGAATCGACCCACCAGCCAATGGATGCTGCCGTCGGGCCATATCACGCGCCATTCGCCTTCTTGCGGCTCAATCGTGGCGAATGCCCTTTCTACGGTGGCGAGGGCACGCGGTCGATCGTCCGCGTGAACCAGTTGCTCCCATGCTTGCTGCGTCCTCCCAAACGTTCCCGACGCCAGTCCATACATCGCCTCCAATTCTGGCGTCCAGGTATTCACGCCGGTCTGAATGTTCAGCTCAAACGTGCCGATCGCGCCGGCGTGTTGCGCTAACCGTAGCCGCTCCGCACTTTCGCGCAAATTTGCCTTGGCAGATTCATCGGCCACTCGGCGATCTTCATCCAGGCGGTTCAAAGAACGGCTTACCCACCACACAAGGCACGAAAGAATCATGATGTTGGAAATCGCGAAAAGCGCTAAACCAAATCTGTAGTCAAAGAACTGAGAGGACACTCCGCGCAGATACAGCCACCCAAGGGCAATCGGCAGCCCCAACACTACCGGAAAGAATCTTCGCGCCATCATGCTTCCAACGTTGGCGATTCTCTCAGGCGCCGACTGCTTGTCTTCAGCCGGCGCACAGAACACGCCAACACTTAACAACACGAACGTTGCCGCAGTATGCACGGCTACGGACGAGAAGTAAAAAACGCCATACAGAGAATGGACTCCGTACAAATAACCGATCAGTGTGAGCGTTGCGACCAAGCAAACCGCGAGCGCGAAGCATTCTGCCACGCGACGGGCAAGACTGCGCTGCGACGAGAGCAGCATCAGTGCCAATCCCAGCAGAAGGAAGTTCGCTGCAGTCGCTGGGGCAGGGCGGCCTGGATAATAGGGTTCGCTCACCGGACCATGATCCACAATGATCAGCTCGTCGATCCCGACATTGAAGTCGAAAACATATTCCAACAGCGTGACCCCGCCAATAAGCGCCGTACTGACCGCGGCCGTTCGCACAATGGCTGCGCGGAAGCGACTCCGCACAAGAAACGTCCACGCCGCTAGTGATATCCCCGCGAGGATGAATCCCAGCGCGGTATTCGCCTTCATCGATACGAGCCCGGGCCAAACCGTCTTAAGCCGTGGCAAATCGAACAGCCAGCCGAAAAGCACGGCAATTCCAACCAAAATAGCCACAATCGCGGCGAATCCCGCGATCACCGACGCACGGACTGGCATCACCGACAATTCTGATGAGCGGTCTGTGGAGACAGTAGCGCTTGTATTCTCGATCGTGGAGTGCATGGATGCTCAGTCAATACAACCGGCAAACCGGTTCCAAGTTGTCCGCTTGCCAGTACCCGCAATTCTGCCGTCGTGCGACAACATGATCCGGCCAGAATGGATACCTCGGCTGGATCGCTCGTCGTGGGTGGATGAGATCCCCGACAATCGGGGGTGCGAAATTTTCGCATGGTCAAATAGTTTAGGGTCGACGATCGAATAAATAAAGTCCACTTACCAAACAGCGTGGGACTTGCCGCCATGTGGCTCGAGTAACTCGACGATGGCCTCGACACCGCGAAGTTGCGAGTCACCTATCATTGCTTACGCCGATTGACCTGTTCGCCTCGACGGCTCCACATGGCTACAGCGACCCTTCTAGCAATCAACCTACTTTGCGGATCCGTAGCGATCGCGCTCGGCTTTGCAGCCGGTGCTTGGTTCGCGTCAAGAGCTGCAAACACGACGGCAGCCGACTCATCAAACGCCGGCCAATCAGTTTCGGACGCCGAGCGAGTCTCCCAACAGGTCGCCATGGCGTCGGACTATTTGGTGGATCTGGCACAACGAGTGTCGAGCGATGTTGGCGAACATTCCGCAACGGTTGAAGCAATTTCGGGGACTCTTCGCAGAATTGACCATCATCCCGCCGAAGCGACGTCCGCCGTCTTTGCTGCACGCGATCAACTCGTCGCGGCAAACGCTCAGTTACAGCTGCAGCTCGAACGAGCCGAACGGCAGGTTCAAGCCCAGTGCGAACAACTCCGCGCGCGGGAATCGGAAGCACGCACCGACCTGCTTACAAATCTCGCCAACCGCCGAATGTTTGACGACGAAATGCGCAAGCGCCTTTCCGAATGGGAGCGAAAGCAAATCCCATTTGCGCTGTTGATGCTCGACATCGATCATTTCAAGCGCTTCAACGATACCTACGGACATTTGGCCGGTGATGAGGTACTGCGAAATGTCGCCAAGGTCTTGGTCGGACAGGCCCGCGATATGGATGTCGCCTGCAGATATGGAGGCGAGGAATTTGCCGTAATCCTTCCGGCCACAAGGTCTGCGGACGCTTGCATCGTCGCGGAAAGAATCCGCAAAGCAATTGAACTCAGCTCGACGCGTTTCAATGCAAAGAGCCTTAAAGTCACCACGAGTGTCGGCGTCGCTGCTGTCGCTGTTGCCGATCGACCCACGGAACTCGTACGTCGAGCCGACGACGCGCTTTATCAATCGAAGAAGGCCGGTCGGAACTGCGTTCACTGCCATAATGGAGAAACCTGCGCGCCGGTCGTTTCGGCCGGCAAGCTCGCTCCAGCGCCCGCGGATGTCACCGCACCGAAACCGTGCCGAAATCTTTTTACGAATACCGGTGAATCCAATCGTGAATTGGCGCGCCTGATATCAGTCAGTCACCGTCTTTCTCGTCCGCTGTCGATAATGTGCATCACACTCTCGGATGGCGACGCGCTGACTCGCAGGCATGGCGAGTTTGTCGTCGGTCGACTGCTCGACATGGCAATTCAGTCCTTAATGCCGGCCTTGGGAGATTTGGACAGTGTTTGTCAAACGGCCATTGATGAGCTCATCGCACTATTTCCGGGACGCTCCAAGGCAGAGATGGAGCATATTGCAGGGGTCTTGCAGTTCAACGCAGACAACATGACGTTCCGTATCGTCGATCGCCAACTTCATGCGCTGTTCCATTTCGGCATTTGTCAACTTCAGCCAAACGAGACGGTTGACGAACTCCTATTTCGCGCCCGCAAGGCGATGTTTGCCGCAGGTACGTCTGGGCCGACTGTGAGGCAGTCTGGTTAAAGGCACCTAGTTCTATGAACAACAAACGCGATCTCGTGATCGGATCACACTCCACGTTGGCCGACGGGTCGGTCGTTGAGTGGCTGCCTGAGTTCCGCGTGACGTTTGGCGCCCATTTGTCCAGCCAGGAACCGCCCATTACCGGCATCGCATCCGAAGCAGCCGCTGTCGATATCGTGCGCGGCCGCTATCCGCGAGCGCTGGTTGAGACGTGGAGTATTGAACGGATCTATGCAGATGGAGCGTTGTACGGTTGGATGTCGACACCCTTTTATGCCGGGCCGACGGAGTCCTTTGCCGGTTACATCGAATGGCGATTCAGGCGTGCCGCGATCCACCTCGATAACCACTCTCACGGAGGTCGACCGGCCGCCAAATCTATGTGATCGTCTAAACACCTGCCGCGTATCGAAATCTGCCTGGCCACAACGTGGAGGTCGAAATCTTGCGGCCGCGTACTTCGCTGCCGCCGCGATACCAGCCGACTGGCCAAAAATTCTTGCTGAAACCGCCCCGCCGATCTGCTAACGTCAACCCTGCAACAGTGCGCGCGGTCTTTGACAATCGAAGAGCAGTCACGACGTAGAGAACGGCGGTCAATGGTCAGATCGGCGCCCGCCAGGCGCTCCCAGTGCGCGCCGATACCGACTCAAACTCGTCCACTAGTGACTGCGCTCTGGTTGTTTCACGCGCCTTCCCAGTTTGCCCAAAATCGACCAGGCGACCCCAAAAATCGCTGTCCGCTTCGAAGGGGACACGAGGAATCTCCAAAATGTGAAAATGGAGGATCAGTGCCTGTCGCTTGCTGCGACCTTCCGATCGCAAGAATAGAACGCCACTCGCGGTCGCACATTCGTTGAAATCGTTTGCTTGGATGGGTAATTCCCGAGCCCGCGGCTGCCAATCTGCGAATCGACCTTCCCAAGTACGCTTTCTGTAGATACAATAGTTGTAGGTGCAAAACCAGGATGGCTAGGGAACGCCGTCGCAGATTTTCTGAAAAAACCAGCGAGAAGCAAATCATGGTCAATTTCACGATCACACGGGAAGAGTTTTTGAAGGACCGGCAGGGCCGAACTTTTGCCGACGTGCTGAATGATCCGGGCCAGCCCTTCGATGAGGCCCGCGAATTTTTCAATAATCCCGATCGGCAGCGACGTATGGAGGAGGCCGAAACGCATCACGACAGGGCCCCGATGGCCGGGGTGGTGCGGGAACTCGAATCGCTGCCGGGCATCAACAGATTTCTCGGCACGGAACAGCCGCAACGGAATCAGCGATTGCGCCAGGCGATTGGCGTATTGGTGCGGATGATCATGGAGCGCCGGGGTTGGCGGAAGACCGGCAAAAAAGGCTCGCTGGGCGTTCGCCGAGGGGCCATGCCGGGCACTCCCAATCACAACACGGGCGGACTGGCATTCTGGTTCCTCCGTGCTGAGCGCTATGAGCCGGAGCAGGGCGTCGCATTCCCGTCCGTGCGAAAGCGCTGTCGAGAACTCGAGGCCAAGGCACCGACGCAACGCGCCAAAAAGAAGAGCGCTCATGGAAAGGGGCGTTCCGAAAAACGTCCCGATCCCGATCGCCGGCCGAGTCGCACGTCCCGCGAGGCAACATGACGGGCGACATTCGAGTCTGGAGGCGATCAGGCGACCATCCACCACACGCGTCCGACGGAGGCACTTTTCCTTGAGCTCACAGCAGTCAGCACTCGCCGTATTTCGAAATTATCTCGTCGAGCCCGGCCAAATGCTCTGCTTTCACGGTCCGATGTTAGCCGAACATCACGATTCGCTTCAACATTTGACCAAGCAGGGGCTATTGACCAAAGACAAATTCAAAGGTGGCTACACGCTGACGAAGGTCGGCTTTGCAGCGTTGCGCCACGCTCGCGACAAAAGCGATTCTTAGCAAGCCAAGCCAGCAAGAAACGGCCCGAGAATTTCGCGGCCCGAAGCTAGAATTCCAGCTTGGACATCGAGGGCTCGAACTATTTCTTTCGCTGCAACTTGCGAAGATCCTCGAGTTCCTTCGCCAGGCGGAAATGCAGCGGGCTTTCTCCGCTCAATCCGTCCAGCAGCGCCTCGGCCTTGGCCAAGGAGTCATTGGTGACTTCTTGTCCCTGAAAAAGATTCCGCCACGCGTTTCGCACGTCACGTTCGTCCACGATGCACCTCGTCAAACGTCACCATTCGCTCAAGATTCTCATCCCACAACTTCAGCCGCGTGCACTTAACGCTGTCCCATATGCCCAGCGTCACGGCGTGACGAAGTTCAGGTACTTTGGCATAGCAGGTCGGCAGATTGTAATTTGGAATCCGGCTCTCGAGATGATGAATGTGATGAAAACCAATATTTCCGGTGAACCACTGCAGCACAGGCGGCAAACGGTAGTAAGAACTGCCTTCGAACGCTGAACGTGCGAAATCCCACTGATCGTGCGGCTGCCAATACGCGTCTTCGAATTGATGCTGAACGAAAAACAGCCAGCTACCGATCGCCGCACCCATGATCACAATCGGCAAATGAATCAGGAGAAATGTCGGAAGCCCGATTGTACACCAGGCCAGCCCGAGAATTACCAACATTCCCATGTTCGTCATGTGG
>JBIOWO010000230.1:0-9695 GCA_044868555.1 Lacipirellulaceae bacterium
CACGGTGGGTATGTGCGTGAATAATGACGAATGACGAATTCCCGAATGACGAATGCAAAGAAAACCGGCCCGTCATTCGTCATTCGTCATTCGTCATTCGTCATTCGTCATTCGTCATTCGTCATTCGTCATTCGTCATTCGTCATTCGTCATTCGTCATTCCGCCCTACGTCTAAATTCACATTACGATGTTACAGCTTTCACTAATTAGTCTTCTCGCCGCCCTCGACTGGTCCACCCTCCTCTGGTGGATCGACGTCATCTTGAAGGTCTCGATCGGCTTGGGCGCCGTGATCTTCGTTCACGAGCTGGGCCATTTTCTAGTGGCCCGCGCTTGCGGCGTGAAGTGCGAAAAGTTCATGGTAGGCTTCGACTTTGGCGGTCTTAAGCTGAGCCGGCGGTGGGGGGAAACGGAGTACGGGATCGGCGTTTTTCCGCTCGGCGGGTACGTGAAGATGCTGGGACAGGATGACGACCCGGCCCACATCGCCGAGCAAATGCAGAAGTCGCAGATCGATTCCCACAGCACCAATGCCGTGCCGATCACCGGCCCGAACGGTGAACAGTATTTCGTCGATCGCCGCAGTTACCTGGCCAAGAGCGTGCCGCAGCGAATGGCGATCATCTCGGCCGGCGTCGTGATGAATGTGATTTTCGCGTTCATCTTCGCGGTCGTCGCGTTCGGCATGGGCGTGCCGTATCAGCCAAGCATCGTGTCGGAAACCATGCCGGGCTCGCCGGCGTGGCAGGCCGGCATCGAACCGGGCGATGAGATCGTGCAAATCGGCAATGTAAAGAATCCGACGTTCATGCAATTGCGTGGGGGCGTGACGCTGGGCGACACAGAGAATGGGGTCACGTGCCTGGTGCGCCGCGCGGCCGATGGCGAGATCGTCCCAGTGCCTCTCAAACCTCAGCAGGAACAGGGTCAATTGGCGAAGATCGGCGTCGTTCCGCCGCAGTCGCTCGAGTTGGCGGAATACACGACGGAGTCGGGCCAGCGGCGGACCGTGTTGGAGAATTCGCCCGCGGCGGCGGCTGTGCTGGTCGAGCCGGCCGCCGATAAAGTCGCCGTCGGCAAAGCAAGATTTCAGGCGGGCGATGAGGTCGTGCGCGTGAACGATACGCCGGTGACGAGCTTTCGGGAATTTACGGCCGAGCTGGCCCGGCAGCCCGGCCAGCCGCTGCGCGTGACGGTCAAGCGGCCCGCCGATCAGCAACTTCGCAAGGCAGAGGTCGCGGCGCCCGCGGCAAACGGCGACGGACAGTTGCTCACGTTCGAGGTGCCGGCCCAATCGCAGCGACAGTTTGGCCTGGTGATGAAAATGGGGCCAGTCAGGGGCGTGCAGGCGAATTCGCCTGCGGATGCGGCCGGCCTGAAGACCGGGGACGTGATTGAAACGGTCGATGGCCAGCCGGTGACGGACGCGGGCCGCGATCCGGACATGCTGCCCAACTATTTTCGCGTGGCGGCCAAGGAAGGGCGGACGGTCGAATTGGGGATCGTTCGCCCGGCGGCGGACAATGCGGAACCAACGCGGAGCAGCATCCGCATCACGCCGCACGTGCCGACGACCTTTAACCAGTTTGTGCCGGAAGGCGTGCCGATGGGTGTGCCTGGCGCCGGCATCGCCTACGAGATCGGCACGGAAGTGGTCGGCCTGGTCGACGGAGGGCCGGCGGCCGCGATCGACATTGCACCCGGTGACGTGATTACGGCGGCAACGATCACCCGTCCCAAAGATGCCCAAGGCCAGACTCCCAAGCCGGAAACCGTGAAGTTCGTCGCCGACAAGCCGAGCGGGCTGGGCGCGCTCGTGCAACGAATCTCCGGGTCGGCGCCAACCCAACCGCAGGTGCTGCCAAACTGGCCGACGCTATTGAGCGCGGTGCAATTTGTGCCCGACGCCACGATGGTCGAGTTCACGATCCAGCGCGGCAAGGAAGAGAAAACGCGGACGGCAAAGGTCACGCCAACGCTGGTGGAAGGTGACTACGTGGCCGCACGCGGATTCATCTTCGAGCCATTCGAGCGGATCCGCACCGCCAGCACGTTTGCCGAACAAGTGAGATATGGGTGGGACGAGACGGTCGAGGCCCTGACGATGGTCGTGCGGTTTCTGCAGAAGCTGGGCACCCAGGTGCCGATTACGATGCTGGGCGGGCCGGGCACGATCGCCGCGGCAGCCGGCGGGGCCGCGTCGCAAGGGCTGTCGTCGCTGCTGATCTTCCTGACGATGCTCAGTGCCAATCTCGCCGTGATCAATTTTCTGCCGATCCCGCTGCTGGACGGTGGGCACATGGTGTTTCTGGCCTACGAAGGCCTCCGCGGCCGGCCCGCCAATGAGCGGGTCGTTATCGCGCTTCACACGGTCGGCTTCGTGTTCATCATCAGCCTGATGCTGTTCGTGATCGGGCTGGATATCCAGCGCTGGGTATCGGTGTGATGCAGCGGCCGAGTACTGTGCCAGCGGGTGACACGCTGAAGCTTGGCACACCACTCGTGGCACCCGTGCTAGTTGGGTGCCCTACCCGTGCGGGCGCCGCCGATGACGCGCTTCTGGACGTCGGTCTCCAGCACGCCGAAGGCCTGCTCGTGCCGCTGGACGGACATGTGCAGGGCCTGCAACATCCGCTTGGCCGTGAAGTAGTTGGTCACGATCCGCTGCTTGACTTCCACCGGCTCGGTGGGCATGCCGAACGGCTGGGCGTTGAGGCCGAAGTCGAGGATCAATTCTTCGGGCGTGCCGGTGACACGGCAAAAATTGGCGTACAGGCAGACGGCGTTTTTGTCGACCACGTCCACCCGTTGCTGGGCCCGCTGCATCTGTTCCGGTGTCGGCTGATTGGCTGGCTCGCCGTCGGACGGCGTCTTGGCTTGTTTGTCCTGTTCGGTCACGGTGGGCTCCCCTTTTCGAGTATTGAAATGTTGGTCCTGGCGCAAGTCTACGCCATTTCGGGGTTGGGAACTAGGTGTCGGGTGTCAGGTGTCAGGTGTCAGAAAAACTCATCTGACACCGGTCACCTAACACCTGACACCCAAATTTTAAGGATTACGCTTTCTGCGTTTGTTTGGGGAGTTTGGTAAGTGGCCGCCTTTCGGAGCTCCAAGCCCTGGAGCCGGCCCTGTTCGCGAGCTGCGGACCGTTCTTCCACCCAGGCCGGCCCCTTGATTACCAACAGGCGGTCGAAGGCGTCCCAGTGCGGCTGCAGCCAGAAGAGGATTTTGCCGAGCGGAGCCAGCGCCCGAGCCACCAGCGCGTCGAACGTGGCGACCTGCAGCACTTCCTCGGCCCGGCAGGCGTAGACCGGCACGTTGAGCCCCAGTTCGCCGACCATCGCGTCGACGGCCTTGGCCTTCTTGGCCGTCGATTCGCACAGGCTGACCTTCAAGTCGGGCCGGAGGATCGCCAGGACGACGCCCGGCACGCCGCCGCCCGTGCCCACGTCGAGCACCCGCTCGCCCCGTTCCAGGAGCGCGGCCAGTTGCACGCTGTCGACCACGTCGCGGCACACGAATTTTTCGAGCGTGGTGTGACGCGTGAGATTGATCCGCTCGTTCCACGACCAGAGCAGTCGGCGGTAGTGGTCGAGCTGCTCCACCTGTTCGGGAGTTACACCGATGCCCTGGCCGGCGAGCATTTCGCCCAAAGCAGCCGTTTGCGGTTCGAAGTTGATTTCCGACGCATCCACGGCGGTTGACCCGGGAAACTGAGGGACGATAATCCGGCATTGTACGGGGATCAGGTGTCAGATATCAGTGTTCTTCTTGACACCTGACACCCGACACCCGACACCTTTGCTTCCACTATGGACCAATTCGTCACGCTTCCCGCTGATACCAATCAGGCCCGCGGCATCGCCCAGTACGCACTGGACATGGTCGTGGGGCGGCACGCTGGGCCGAGCGAGGCGGTGCTTCGCAAGGTTGAGCAGTTTCATCTGGATAGCGTCGCCTGTGGCGTGTCGGCGCTAGCGTGCGGGACAAATGCGCCGACCGTGTTGCGGCGCGAGGCGCTGGAGTACCGTTCGAGCGATCCGGCCAGCGGCGTGCCGATGTTCGGCTCGACCGTGCGCGTGGCGCCGGAGAAGGCGGTGCTGGCCTGTTCGTCGGCGGTGCGGGAATGGGACGCGAACGGCACGAACTTCGGCTACAACCCGGCCCGCGGAGCGACCGCTGGCGAGTTCGGGCATAACGATTTCTACCCGGTGGCAGTGGCGGCCGCGCAGCTGGCGGGCCGCAACGGGCGGCAGACGCTCCTCGCAATGGCGACGCTCGACGAAATCCGCGGCCGGCTGGCCGAGGTGTTCGCGCTCAAGGATCACAAGATCGACCACGTGCTGCACGGGGCGATCGCGTCGGCGGCCGTATACGGGGCCGTGCTCGGCGCGACGGTCGACCAGATCGAATCGGCGATCGGGCTCGTCGTGGCCCACTACGTTCCGTTTCGCGCGATCCGGGCCGGGCATCAGCTGTCGGATTCCAAAGGCGCGTCGGCCGCGATCAGCGCCGAGGTGGCCGTGATGAGCATGCGGCGAGCGATGCGCGGCTTCATCGGTCCGGCCGATATCTTTCGCAATCCGCAGGCGCTGTTCTGCCTGTTCGAACCGCCGGGACTCGAAGAGGCAAGCCCATTTGATCTTGTTCTTGGTATTGCTGGCGACGACTTCGCCGTGATGGGAATGCACTTCAAGCTGGGACTCTATGAGCACCAGTCGGCCGGGGCGATTCAAGGAATTATCGACCTGGTGGCCGGGGATCCGAAACTGCTCGACGATCCAGACCAATTGCTCGACATGCGGATTCTGATCTACGAACCGGCGTTCGGCATCATCGGCGACCCGCACAAGCGTGACCCGCGGACGCGGCAAAGTGCCGATCATTCGATGCTGTACATCGTGGCCACGTTGCTGCGGAAGGCGTACGAAGCGCGGCGCGGCGGCTGGGACGGTCAGAACGGCTGGCCACGATTGATGCTCACGCCGGCCGACTACGCGGAGGATGAATCGGCGTTATTTCATCCGCTCACACGACGGCTCATGCAGCAGATCGACTTCCGACATGGCGGCCCGGAGTTCGACCGCCGCTACCCGGACGGCATTCCGACAACCGTGGAGATTTCGCACGCGCAGCTCGGACCACTTTCGAGCGGCCTGGTAATGTATCCGGCCGGCCACGCCCGCAATACGACCTGCGACCTCGCGGCCTTGCTGGAACACAAATTCCGGCTGCTGGCGGGGCTGGGCGTCGACGACACCGACGCGCTGGTCGGCCGCTTCGCGAATATGACGAAAAAGTCGCCGCAAGAGTTTGGCACGCTCTACGACTTCGAAATCCGCGGGCTGAAAGACTAACGAATCCGTCGCGCTACTTCTCGCCCTTGGTCCAATCGCGGCGGCCGCGGGAGCTGGGGATGTTCATCGCCTTGCGGTACTTGGTGACCGTGCGGCGGGCGACGGTGATGCCGGCTTTGCCCAGCTCTTCGACGATGGCATCGTCGGACAGCGGTTTGGTCTTGTCTTCGTTGTCGATGATTTCCTGCAGCTTGATGCGGACCCGGTCCCAGGCGACTTCCTCGCCGTCGGCGCTCGTGGTGCCGCCGACGAAGAACCGCTTCAAGGGGAAGATGCCCCGCGGCGTCTGAATCCACTTGTCGTCCACGGCCCGGCTCACGGTCGTGACGTGAACGCCGACCTTATCGGCGATTTGCTGCATTTTGAGCGGCTCGATGTGGTCCGGGCCGTCGTCCAGGAACTTGTTCTGATGATCCACAATCGCCTGCGACACGCGCGTCAGCGTGCTGCGGCGCTGCTCGATCGATTCGATCAGCCATTGGGCCGAATTCACTTTGCGCTTGATGTATTCGCGAGTCTCGGCGTTGGTGCTCTCATCGCGCAGCAGTTTGCGATAGTACGGGCTGATGTAGAGCGACGGCAACTGGCCGTCTTCGAGCCGAACTTCGTATTTGCCCGTGTCGCTGCGTTCGACGAACACATCGGGCACTACGCTGGGCACCGTCGACTCGGCAAAATCGGCTCCCGGCTTGGGCTTGAGCTTGCGCAGCTCGTGCCAGACCTCTTGAATCTTCTCGATCGACATGCCGGTTTTCTTCGAGATCTGCGGCAGCCGATTGTTCTCGAGGTCTTCCAGATGATTCGCGATGAGCGAGCGCAGCTCGTCGTAGAACGGCATCCCCGGAATCAACTGCAGGAGCAGGCACTCCTTGAGCGAGCGAGCACCGCATCCGGGCGGATCGAGACGCTGCACGACGGCGAGCGCCTTTTCAGCGAGCGCCAATTGCTGGGCACGATGTGCGTGGGCATCGCCGTTGACCTCGGCCGAGAGAGGCGGGACCAGCTCTTCGAGCGGCGTCTTGAGGTAGCCGTTCGAGTCGAGGCTGAAAATGATCCGCTCGGCAAATTTGCGGACCGCGTCTTCCACGTCGAACCAGCTCAGCTGGTGATGCAGGTAATCGGCGAGCGATTCCGGGCGGGCCAGCATGTTGGCCATCGCGTCGTGCCGGCGGTCTCCCTCGGCTTCGATGCGGTTGAGCGACGGCCGGCTACGCTCCTCGTAGTCGTCCGGCAGATTCTCGGCCATGTTGAGCAGCCGCTCGAAATCGTCCGCATTGTCGGTGCTTTCCTTGACGACCAGTTCGCGTTCACTATCCTCCAAACGATTCGACGGTTCGATCTCGGGAGGCGGCTCGGGCTCGTTGTCGTCGACCTCGACCTGGTCGAGCACCGGGTTGTCTTCCATCTCCTGCTCGATGCGTTCCTGCAAGGCCATCAGCGGCAACTGCAGGATTTCCATCGACTGGATCATCCGCGGTGCAAGCACCTGCTTCTGAGCCAGCTGCATTTGTTGGCCGAAAGAAAGTCGCATCGAATTCGCACTGCCCGGCGCGGCTGCGCCCAAATCACGGAAGGTTCCGAGTTGTGTCGCGGCGCTCGCGGGCCGCCGCAAAAAATATGCCGAATCGGTGTCGCGTTCGGACTCGGCCGGACGCGTATGTAGCATACTGCTGTCTGCGGAACGAGGTCAAATCAACACCTACAATTCTAGCTCCCCAAAGGGCGAAGCGGGCGCGCAAATCGTGAGCGGCGCGAATTTGTCGCCACAATGCGGCAGAATGGGGTGCAACCACGAGGGCCGGCGCAAAGACACACGGCGAACGGGCCGCTGGCACCCACGGCATACGTTCGATTCTCCTACGAACGGACTTGACAACTAGGAATTATCGGGCCCGGCTCCGCCGCCCGTCAACTGCGACAGCGCATCGTTCAGACCCGGTAGAGGGATGCCACCGGTGAGCGCCTGCATGGCCTCGGCGTGCAACCCCTTGGCCTTTTGTTGGGCGGCGTTGAAGGCGACGGGCAGCAAATCCTCGATCATTTCCCGGTCGCTTTTTTCGATGAGCGTGGGATCGATCCGCACGGCGAGCGCCTCGCCGAGGCCGTTCACGTCGACTTCCACGAGCCCGCCCCCGGCCGAGCCGGTCGCCCGCTTGCCCTTGAGCTCCTCCTGGAGGGCCTGCATCTTGCCGCCGAACTCCTGAGCCTGCTTCAAGATCGCACCGATGTTGGCCAGGTTGCCGAGTCCTTTAAGCACGTTGTCACCAGTTCCTTCGACTTTCTAGTTTGCCAAAGAGGACACAGAGAGCACAGAGGAAGAAGACATTGCAAATTCTTCTCTGTGTCCTCTGTGCCCTCTGTGGTGAAATTATTAAGTGTCTAAATTTGTGTCGTTTTCCGGCGGGGTGTAGCGAAGCTGGCCGGGCGCTGTGTCGAACAACTCCATCGCGCGGCGGACGAACGGCTGCTCGGCGATCGCCGCTTGCTGCTCGCGGCGCGAGGTGCGCGGTGGCAGATCGGTCGCCGGCGTCTGAGGCCAGTCCGTGATTGCGCGTTGCCATTGCGCCAGGACCGATTCTTCGGCCGTGGGCGAAAACGTGGCCGGCGACCCGTTTTGCGCCGCCTGTGGCTCGTCGGCAACGTGCGGCGCGTCGACTCGGAGTTGAGCGGACGGCGCCATGGCGCTCGGCTCGGCGGAGATCTCGCCCTCCCATGCCTTCGACGCGCCCTCCCGTCCCTGCTCGTGTTTCGCCAAGGCGTGGGCGAGTGAGGCGGTGGGCGGCGGTTCAATGTTTTTTTTTGCGGACTCGTATGGCGGGGGCGCAGTCGGTCGGGGTCCGACCATCGCTTCGCGACGGTGCCCGCGACCCGGCTCCCTTACCTCTCCTCGCAACTCCGCAATTAAGTCAGCCAACTCGTCGAGGTCACCCAAGTTGCAAATTCGCACGATGGCCATCTCGACGAGCGTCCGCCCGTGCATGCTGATCCGCATCCGTGCTGCGGTGTGGTCGAGGATTTGACCGATAGCGAGGACGGTTTGCAGACCCAGTTGCCGGCCGATGTCTGCCACTTCGCCCGCCTGCGACGGCAGTGCGTAGAGCATCTGGTCGGGGCCGCAGCCGACGGCCGCCGTCATCACGTCGCGGAAGTAACCAACCAATTGATCGAGCAGCAGGCCGATGTCGACGCCTTCGGCAATCGTCGCGTCCAGTTCGGCCAAAGCGGCGGCCGCGTCGCGGGCCACCAGAGAGCGGACCAGGCCGCTGAGCCGTTCGGCGGCGGCGATTCCCAAGAGCCGATTTACTTCGTCGGCCGTGATGCGTTCGCGCGAAACGGCGAGCAACTGCTCCAACAGCGATTGGCTGTCGCGCATCGAGCCGGCCGCCCGGCTGGCCAGGATTTGCACGGCGGCCGGTTCGATCTCGACGCCCTCGGCCGCGGCAATTTGCGTGAGCCGCGTCTGGATGGCAGACGAGTTGATACCGGCGAAATCGAACCGCTGGCAGCGGGACAGGATCGTGATCGGAATCTTGTGCGCTTCGGTCGTGGCGAAGATGAACTTCACATGCTCGGGCGGCTCTTCGAGCGTCTTCAAGAGCGCGTTGAACGCGCTCTTGGAGAGCATGTGGACTTCGTCGATGATGTAGATCTTGAACCGAGCCCGGCTGGGGCGAACGGCGACGTTCTGCCGCAGGTCGCGAATTTCGTCGACCGTGTTGTTGCTGGCGCCGTCGATCTCCAGCACGTCGACGTCATCGCCGCTCGAGACGCGGAGGCACACGTCGCACTGGTTGCAAGGTGTCGGCGTCGGCCCGTGTTCGCAGTTAAGCGCCTTGGCCAGGATGCGGGCGGCGGACGTTTTGCCGACGCCACGGGCGCCGGTGAACAGGTAGGCATGGCCGACACGACCGCTGGAAATGGCCTGCTGCAGCGCGCGGGCGACGTGCTCCTGGCCGACCAGCTCGTCAAACGTCTGCGGCCGATAGCGGCGGGCGATGACGGTATAGGAGTTGTCGCCGCCAGCCGCGTCGGAGGTCGGTGAAGAAGGATCGTTCATCGGAGTGCATCGCCAAGTGTCGGGTGTCGGGTATCGGGTGTCAGTGTCGAACATTCGGCATCCGACACCTGAGACCCGACACCTATCTCCGACCCCCGGTGAGAGGCCTCCACACAAAGAAGCACAAGCTTATGGCTGCTGTGTTTCCACCCTGACCAGGTTTGCAAGGCCCCCATTGCAGAGGCCCCTCACCGGAAGTCGCGACGCCGCCGGTTGGGCCGACGGACGCTTTGTATTGTTGTACGCCTGCGACCCTAGCACGTCTAGGATCGGGTGATTGCGC
>JBIOWO010000231.1:0-18699 GCA_044868555.1 Lacipirellulaceae bacterium
CAAGTCGTGTACACACATTGTTCGATGCAAACTGTTGCTTACCTACGAGTTAGTGAAAACAGTTCCGGCGTTAGCCGGACAGTAGTGTCCTGCGATAAAAAATCGGAACTAAAGCGCCTGCCACAACGAGCGCAAAACTACGGGGCTCTGGCACAGCGGTGAGGGTGACTTCGCCGGTGGTGTAGAGGTTCGACAAGTCCCAGGCGTACGGGCTGGCGATGGCGAAGGCGCCGGTGGGATGGACGCCGGTCCAGTCGAAGAGGTCGAACGTGCGGCCGACCTGGATGGCGAGATTCACATCGTCGGCGAACGTGAGTTCCAGCGTGCCGCCGAGCGTGACCGGGATGCCGGGGGCGAAGGAGATGGTCGAATCCCAGTCGTCCGCCTCGAACACCATCCGCAGCGTGCCGCCGGGGCCCATCGCCAGGTGTTGGTCGACTGTGATCGGGATGGGCGTCGGCTGCGCATGTAGCGGATTGCCGTTGTAGTCGCGGACGAGGAGCAGCCCGCCGGCGTACAAATCAAGACCGTCGATGTGACCGTCGGTCCGAATCAGGTTGGTAGTGATTGCGTCCCCGAGATCGAAGGAATAAAAGGTTGCGCCGCGAGCATCGGCCGCGGTGAAGTCAGCGTTCGTCAGCGTGGCGCCGTCGAACCACGCATTGGTGAGGTTCTGGCCGGCGAAGTTCCAACCTCTCAGGTCGCCGCTCAGAACGATCCCTGTCAGATCGTGGGCCTGGTAGCTGGCCGTCGAATAGAGCTGAGCTGCCGAGAAGTCATCAGGGGTCCAGGAGACGAACCAGGCTCCCTGCACCTCGGCACCGGTAAAGTCGGCGTTTGTCAGCGTCGCTCCCGCGAAGAGCGCATTGGTGAGGTTCTGGTCGGCGAAGGTACCGCCGGCAAGATTGTTCGATTGTAGCCCAATCGCGCTCAAGTCATGGGCTTGAAAGCTGGCGGTGGAGTACAGCTGCGCAAGCGAGATTCCGGTTCCGCTGCAACCGCTACCTGGATCATTGCCACATCTGGCTGCGCTCGCAAAGTTGGCCCCCCGCACCTCGGCGTTGGTGAAGTCGGCGTCCGTCAGCGTGGCTCCTCCGAAGTACGCATGGGTGAGGTTGGCCTGGCTCAGATCGGCATTGGCAAGAATTGCGCCACGTGCGGAGGCACTTGCTAAATCCGCGCCGATCAGATATGCCATGGTCAGGTTTCGGCGAAATAAGTAAGCGCCGGGTACGGCGTCGACGCCGGCGCCATCGGGGGCGAGCGTCGTGCTTTGCTGCTTGCCTTGGCTGGGGTCGGCCGGGTTGATGTACTCCCACTGAAAGATGTCGGCCTGGGCGGCAGTGGCGAAGGCGGCGAGCGGGAACACGGCGGCGGAGATTTGCACGATGTGGCTGCGGCGGTTGAGAATGATTTGCATGCTGGAAACTCCTGAATTTCGAACAGGAGGGCGCGGAGAACGCGGAGGAAAACTGTTTGTCGTGACCGAAAACTCTGCGACCTCTGCGATCTCCTGTTTTTCCTGTTTGTGCTACAATGCCAACGGCCGTGCTCCGCAACGCGCGCAAAACGAGCGGTGCGGGGCGGGTGTGGGTCGGTGAGCCGTGGGTTTGGCGACTTGGGCTCACCGACCCGGTTTTTTGGGTGTCGGGTGTCAGGTATCCGGTGTCAGAGCAGAAGTGGAGTAGAGCGGTGGAGCAGAAGAGCAGAAATTGCTTTTTACTCCACTACTCCTCTACTCCACTGCTGCTCTTCTCCTTGTTCTCCACGGCTTCGTCTGTCTCCTTCGGTTTGATCAGCGCTTCCGCCTCGCGGCGAAGCACTTCCGTATACAACCGGAATTCCATCCTGGGCGATGGAGGTTGAAGTTGCTCGTCGATGGCCGCTTGTGCTTCGGCCAAGAGTTGCCGAGCCTCGTCTGGCTGGCCCTGGCGCCATTTGGTCATCGCGAGGAACAGTCGCTGCCAATTGATCGTCGCGAAGCCAGGCGGCAGAGGCGAGTCGCTCGGATACACGTCGATGGATTGTTCAAGTAGCTGTGCCGCCCGGTTGTAATCGCCGGCTCGAAGGTGCGCTGCCCCCCATTGGAAAAGATCAATGTGGTGGTAGCCGAGCGAATTGCTTACGGCAAACGCTTCGGCACGTTTCACCACGAGACTCATATCCGCTAGCGCGTCGGGGGCGAGAATCCAAACAAGAATCGTATTCCCTTTCGTGGAGTCGCTGGCCGTGGTGAAGGGCAGGTCGGCCAGCGCCTTGCAGGTCGCTCGATAACCGGCGTGGTCGCCCAATCGCAGTTGCAGTAATCCAACGTAAAAACACGCCTCGGCCGATTGGGCGGCATCAGTCACACGCCCGGCGGCAAGGGTCTGGGTTGCCTTGCGGACGAATTCGGCGGCTTGGTCGCTCCGCTCGTTGGCGGCTAGAAAGTCGGCTATGCAAAGGTAGTCGATGACGATGGCTTGGTATTCCCTGTCGGGAGTACCTGCCTCTAGTTCTGCCGTGCGCTCCGCAAAGATGTCGATGGCTCGGCGATACGCCGGTTCAGCGTCCTCGAGTCCGGACAGACGCCACTTAATATCGCCCAGGTAAAGATACGTGTCGACCAAATACAGCCAGACGGCAGGCAGTTTTGATGGTTCGGCAACCGACAGCTTCTCGAGGATGTCAATCGCATTGGTGAACGCCCGCTCGGCCGTCGGCAGATAGTTGCCATACGGGTACAAACTTTTTGCCCAGCCGCGGTACAGACTCGCGGTCCACCATTGGCCGTCGCTGGAGTCGGGGAAGGCAGCGAGGAATTGCGGGATCTCCTCCGCGTGTCGACGATTTAATTCGTCAATTTCATTTGCAAAGTCCGGCACGTCCGCACAAGCCATGATCGCCTTCCCATAACCGTCCAGCGCGTGAATCCGGCGATCGAGGTCGTTCGGGTAGTCAATCGGCACCTGTCCGAACGCTTCCGTGGCCCGACGGATCAGGCGGCGGGCCTCCTCTTTCTGTTCGGCTGTCGGGCTGCTCTTAAGCAGGATACCGGCAAGACGAACGTCGTCGCTGGGATTGGCCGAACGTCGCGCTTCCTCGCTGTCAAGCGCTGCCATCGCCGATTGATCGCCGCGCGACATGAGCACTTGTCTCAGACTGCCCATGGTGCTCGTGAGGCTATGGTGCTCACCTCGGTAGCGCTTGCGGAAAATCGTGAGCGCCTCGCGAAGGCTTTCCTCGGCTTCGGCAAGTTTCTGCTGCTTTTGCTGCGCGGTTCCCAGCATGTAAAGTGCCCAAGCCGTCTGCTCATGTCCCGGTCCTCGCAGGCGGCGGTGCATATCCACGGCCTGGAGAGCGGCTTGCTCCGCGTCCGGATAGCGGCCTTCCTCGATATATATGTAAGCCTGGTTTTGCAGTATTTCTGCCATTTCCGGAAGCTCCGCGCCAGAGGCCCGCGCCAGAGCCAATGCCTCGTCAGTGACCGCTTGCGCTTCTACGAAATGCCGTGACGAGGTCAAGATAACTTGCAAGACCGAGCTGGCTTTGAGGACAGACGCGCCCGTTTCGCCGCGCTTGTGGTAAATGCGCAGCGCATCGCGCGCAGCAGCCTCTGCGTCCGATAGACGTGATTGGTCTCGCCGGAACCAAGCCATATCGACCTGCATTTCCGCGACGCTTTCATCATCGGGACCAAACAAGTCGCGTCGCAGTTCCAGCGCTCGCGTCAGGTGTGGCTCCGCCATGTCGCGCGCGCCCAGCCTCGAATATGCCCGGCCGATCGTCGCACGAAGCTCGGCTTCAACCGCTGGTTGGCCGCTGAGAGCGGCCATACTCGCCGAAGAATCGTCCAGCATTTGACGAACCGAGTAGCTTGCATCCTTCGACTCGTCCGGATTCGCGGTACGAAGCATGTTCTGGAGAAAATCGGACACCGCTCGGGCTTTGGCGCTTTCCGTTGCGGCGCGGTAGTACATCCATGTGGAAAGTCCGAGCCCGACAACGAGCGAAGCGACAATTCCACCGCCAGCGGCCAAGAGCGTCCTGTTGCGGCGAGCGAACTTGCGGAACCGGTAGCCGGCCGACGGTGGGCAGGCTTGCACCGGCTCATCATGCAGGTAGCGCTCGACGTCGCGGGCCAGACTGTTGGGTGTCTCGTACCGCCGGTTGCGGTCCTTTTCCAGGCACTTCATCACGATCCAGTCCAGCTCGCCGCGAATGGTATGAATGAGGCGGCGTGGGTCCGTGCGGCGGTGTTCGGCGATGGTCGTGGCGAGGTTCGCGGCAAGAGTGGCGGAATCACATAGCCCGGCCATCTTGGCCGGATCGGAATTCGGCGAAGGGCCCGACCAAGATGGCCGGGCTATTTGACTGATCCGGGCGCTGGGCCGGGGTGGCTCTTCTTCGCGGATGATGCGGCGCATCTCGTCGTAGGAGGCCGCGTGCAGTCGGTCCTTGTCGAACGGCGTGGTGCTAGTGAGTAGTTCATACAGGAGGACGCCGAGCGAATAGATGTCGCTCCGCGTGTCGACGCCCAACGGGCTGAGCTCTGCCTGCTCGGGACTCATGTACAGTGGAGAGCCCACCATCTGCGCAAAAGCAGTGGTGAGCGTGTGCTCGGTGAGCCGCTGGTCGATGGCCTTGGCTACGCCGAAGTCGATGATTTTCGGCGCGGGCCGGCCGTCTTGTATGGCGACCAGCACGTTGGTGGGTTTGATGTCCCGGTGGATGATGCCTTTTTGGTGGGCGTGCTGCACCGCTTGGCACACCGTTATGAATAGCTCCAGGCGCTCCTGGGTCGTGAGATTGCACTGGTCGCAGTACTCGGTGATGGGGACGCCCTGGACCAGCTCCATCACAAAGTAGGGCCGGCCGGAAGAAGTAGAGGGGGAGACAGGGAGAGGGGGAGACGGGGAGCCGCGGAAAGAGGCTTGAAGGTCGGGTTCTCCCCCTCTCCCCGTCTCCCGTTCTCCCACTCTCGCTTGCGCGTCGGTCGTGCCGGCGTCGAGAACCTTGGCGATGTTCGGATGGTCCATCATGGCCAGCGCCTGCCGTTCGGCCTCGAAACGGGAAATCACCTGCCGCGTGTCCATGCCCGGCTTGATGATCTTCAGCGCCACCTTGCGGCGGACCGGGTGCGTCTGCTCGGCCATGAACACGACGCCCATGCCCCCTTCGCCGATCTGCTGCAAGAGCGTGTACGGCCCGATCACCGTGCCGGGATGCTCGCTGATTGGCGGATCCTGGTTGACGGTCGCATCGTCTGCTATGGCAGGTGAATCCAGGAAGCTGCCCGCTTCGGAGTGGGCTTTAAGAAGGGCCTCCACCTTTTCTCGCAACTCCGGCTGCCCGGCGCTTGCTTCCTCGAGATAGGCGCGCCGTTCCTCGTCGGAAGCAAGTTCCAGAGCCCGCTCGAAAATCGGTCGCACGCTCGGCGATTGGACAGCCATAGCATTTCCCCTGACCCAGGAAGGGCCGCTAAAGGACAGTGCGACGTTCGATGCCCGATTGTGCCACGACGGCTACAGTTTTTTTGAATTGACGGCTCACCCTAACTGTTCGTAAAGCCACGCCCGGGCGTAAGTCCAATGGCGGTTGACAGTTCGAACGGAGATGTTCAGTGCCGCCGCCGTTTCTTCAAGGGTCAGGCCGGCGAAATAGCGGAGCTTCACGACTTCTGCCGCAGCGGGTTCTTCCGCAGCCAGGCGTTCCAGCGCATCGCTGACGGCGAGCAGCGTGTCGTCGACGTCCTCGAAAATGCATAGCTGGCTGTCCAGATCGATGCGATGGCCTCCGCCGCCATGGCGCAGCCGCTTTTTCCGCCGGGCCTGTTCCACCAGAATTCGCCGCATCGCCTCGGCCGCCGCCGCAAAGAAGTGGCCACGGCTGTTCCACTGCTGTTCGGCGCCTTCCGGCCCCAGCAGCCGCATGTACGCTTCGTGCACGAGTGCCGTGCCCTGCAGCGTCTGCCCCGGTTTCTCCTGGGCGAGTCGCCGCGCCGCCAGCTTGCGCAGCTCGTTGTACACGAGCGGCAGTAGCTCGGCGGTCGCCTGCGGATCGCCGTCGCCGATTGCATCTAATATCCGCGTCACCTCAGACATGAACAACATGATAACACGAGCCGCAATAGGTTGGCGGCTGTCGGCAACCGAGAAACTGCCGTAGAATGTCGTCATGCAGCAGCAGTGGGCCGATTACCGAGTCTTTTGGCGAGAATTCCGCCGCACGTTTCACACGACCGGCGCCGTGCTCCCTAGCGAGCAGACAATGTCGCGGGCCCGATCAGCACTGGTCGAATGCTTCGCGACGTGAAACCACAAGCCGACCGAGCGTGGCAATCAGCAACAGAACGAGTGCCGTCGGCTCGGGCACGGTCGTCGAAGCGACGCCGCTGCCGGCGCTAACGCCGAAGTTCGACTGCCAAACGTTGTAATCGACGTTGGTCACGGAGCCAGGCGTGGTGTCGTTGGCGAGTATGGCGTTTGCGTTTTGGTTCTTGCGCCAAACTACGTAGTCGCCGACGTCGACGGTGCCGTCGTTGTTGTAATCGCCAGCCAGGCTGGCGACCGGCGCAAAGCCGCCGAGCGACTCCCAACTCAGCAACTCGTGGTCGCCCCAGGCTGCGCCGGTGGCCGATGTGAACCCGGCATAGGCGATGTTCTGGCCGAGCAGCGACTCCAAGTCGATCGTGCGCGAAAGTTGTGCCGACGCTGGCCGCACGGCGCTCATCGACCAACGGACCTCGAGTTGATCGCTCGTCCCATCGAAATCGACCCACGCATTCCAGATCGCGCCGTTATTGAAGCGCACGGGCTCATGCTGGGTCTGAACGGAAACGACGTTCGCATTGAGATCAACGCCCACGTGGTTGCCGCTCGGATCCGCGAATGCGGGCCCGTTGTTATAGGTGTCGAACTCGATGCCAAGGCCCGAATTTCCATACCCGATGCCGCCGCCCGTCGTGCCGGCTTGAAGCACGAACACCAGTCCATCGGCTCCGACGCCGTCTTCGTCGCTGATTCCTCCGGAATTCGTGATTCGAAACTGAAAGTGGGTGCTGAAGGAATTTCCATTCCCCAGTCTTAAGGGACTCGTGGTAAAAACGCTGCCGGCATTGAACCGCGCGGCGGTCGAGAGCCGCAGGACGTTTCCGACCTGGCTCGCGTTTCCGGTGAATTGCAGCCCGGTTGTACTGGAAAAGTCTGGGTACGAGAACGCGGGCGGCGTGGAATCGCTGTCGACACGGGCCTCGTCGAGAAAAATCCACGGCTTGTAACCGGGACCTGCTCCCGATTCTTTCACGCCGTCGAATAACTGAACGCGGGCGTAACGGGCCGTGACTCCGAATGGAAAACTAACCCAGCGCGGATCATCACCGCTCCGATCGGCGGCTGACGTCGAGTAGGGGCCCAGGGAGGTGAAGTTTACGTTATCTTGGCTATACGAAAGATTGGCGCTTCCCGGCGCTCCGACGTCATTATACAGCGGGCTAAGATTGGAGGCATGGAATGAGACCGAGTTGATCGAGCGCGGCGTGCCCAAGTCGACCGTGATCGTGGGCTGGATGAAGTTCCAGCCAACCCACTCATCATCAAAGATATCGGATGCCGAAGCGAAAAGACCGTTGGTCAACTGGCCCAGTCCGCCGCTCAGGAACGATCCGGCGACGTTCGGATTGCCTGTGGCGCCTGGACCGCCGTAGGTATCGTCGAAATACGACTGGCCGCCAGCGTCGCCGTTCTCCATGGCGTACGAGATGATCGGGAGCGTATCGGCAAACGTCGGCACAGCGCAATAAGCCGCCATGGCGCATAACACCAGCACGACACGCGCTGGAATCAGTACGCTCATTGGATGCGAGCGCGAGACGAGCACTCTCCAGCAGCAACTGGAATTTCGTTCGACAGCTACCATGGTGGACGTCAGGGGAAGGCCAAGTAACTTAAAGCTGCCGCCAAAAAAGGCGAGAATTTGGCGTATGGCCGATAATAATAGCGCGTCCTGCACACCGCAACACTTTTCGGCGAAAAAACGATCAAATCGAAGTCTCATAGCACGACGCTCGGGAACTTCGCCGGTGCTGAACAAAGCACGGGAGCCCGAGGCGGTCGTATCGCCGAAGGGGGAACCCCGTCGTGGACTCTGGCGTCGCTTGAAATCGCTGCTCGCCCGTTTCGTCCGATGAACGCCCGTGTCGCGCTAGCTCGGGAAATGCAAGTTGCTGCCTTGGACGAGTCGCCCCTAGAATGCCTTCATGCAGCAACAGTGGGCCGATTATCGAGTCTTCTGGAAAGAATTCCGCCGCACGTTTCACACGACCGGCGCCGTACTGCCCAGCGGTCGAGCCTTATCGCGAGCGCTCACTCGCTACGTGCGCGATGGCGCTATTCACCCTCTCCCAGGCCCTCACCCGTCGGGTGAGGGTCTGGGAGAGGGTGTCGGCCGCCGCATCCTCGAAGTCGGCCCCGGTACCGGCGCCGTCACCGCCCACATCATCCGCCACATGCGCCCGCACGATCACCTCACGCTGGTCGAGCGCAACGACCAATTCGTTGCCCGGCTCCGCGATCGCATCGCCCACGAAGAATCGTTCCAACCGATTGCCGGCCGGATCAAATTGATCCACGCCGGCGTCGAGCAACTGCCCGAGGACCAGCCGTACGACCTCATCATCTCCGGTCTGCCGCTGAATAATTTCCCCGCGTCGTTCGTCGAACAGGTCGCCGCCAAGCTCCGCCGCTTGCTGGCCACGAATGGCACGCTGAGTTTTTTCGAGTACGTCGCCGTGCGTAAGATCAAGGCGATTGTCAGCCGCCGCGACGAGCGCGAGCGATTAACCCGCATCGGCCGGCTGTTGGGCGACGTCCTGCGAACAAGCGAGATCAAACGCGACATCGTGCTGGTAAACGTCCCGCCCGCCTGGGTGCATCACGTGCGGAAGGGGGACTGGGGGCTAGGGACTAGGGAGGGCGAAAAATCATGACCACTCCAGCCCCCAGCCCCCAGTCCCCAGCTCCTATGCTCCTCCTCACCATCGAAACCACCTGGGACGAAACGGCCGCGGCGGTCATTTCGGACCGCCTCGAAGTGCTGTCGTCGGCCGTCGCGTCGCAGGACCGGCTGCACGAGCGGTTTGGCGGGGTCGTGCCGGAAATTGCCTCACGGGCCCACGTCGAGCGGATTCTGCCGGTGATCGACGAGGCACTGCGCAAAGCCGGCGTGACGCTCGCCGATCTCGACGCCGTGGCCGTGGCGAACACGCCGGGGCTGGCCGGCTCGCTGCTGGTTGGACTCACCGCGGCCAAGACGTTGTGCGTGGCCTGCAACCTGCCGCTATTGGCCGTGAATCACCTGCAGGCCCACATCTACGCCTGTTGTGTGAAAAAGGGGTCAGGACTCTTTTTCCGGAACGGTCCGGAGGGTGCTTCGGACAAAAGGTTCCTGACCCCTTTTTCGTTCGGCCGCGACATCTTTCCCTGCGTCGGGCTGATCGTCAGCGGCGGACATTCCAATATCTACCGCTGCGAGGGGCCGACCGATTTCACGCCGTTGGGCGGCACGATCGACGACGCCGCCGGCGAGGCGTTCGACAAGGTCGCCAGCCTGCTGGGCCTGCCTTATCCGGGCGGGCCGTCCATCGAGCGCGCCGCCCGCGACGGCAATCCAAAAAGCTACCGCTTCCCCCGCCCGCTGCTCGACGACCGAGAGCGCCTCGATTTCAGCTTCAGCGGGCTCAAGACGGCCGTGAGATATTTAGTAGTCGGTCCCGGAAAGCAAATGACGAATGACCGAATGTCGAATGACGAATCGGAGAATTCCATTCGTCATTCGTCATTCGTCATTCGTCATTCATTGTCCGTGCCCGATCTCGCCGCTAGCTTTCAAGAGGCCGTCGTCGACTGCCTGGTCGGCAAGGCGGAGCTAGCACTGGATCGAACCGGGTATCGCACGCTCTGTGTCGGCGGCGGCGTGGCGGCCAACGGCCGATTTCGCGAGCGGCTGGAAGAATCCGCCACTCGGCTCGGCTACGAGCTCCACATTCCGCCGTTCTCCCTCTGCACGGACAACGCCGTAATGGGCGCCATTGCTATCGAGCGGCTGCGGGCCGGCCGGTTCGAGGATCTGACGCTCGACGCCCTGCCCGGCCCCGAACGGACCTCCACGAAGTTAGCGCAATAGAAAACGCGGCCCGGCGTTATCCACCGAGCCGCGTTTCCGTGTGCTTCGCCCAAATCACCAAGACGAACAATCGGCTCCATCCACCGACGTGCATCCTGCGGGGAAGTTGGCTGCCAAATTGCCAACTGGTACCCGGCAGAAACCCGCCGCGAATTACCGCGGCGGCCGCGGTATCAGAACTGCTTGGCCTGGCAACTTGGGCAATAAGGCTTGCTGCTGTAGTTCATCCCTTCGTAGGCAGCGCCTTCGACGGGCTTATAGCTGACGTGCGAAACAGCCTTGCTGCTCACACGCTGTCCATCCTTGTACTGATTGAGCATCTTTTCCCAGCCAGCAGCATCCAGCTTGCCGGTTTGGCGGTGGATAATCACCGACCCGGTCTTGTCGATGATCGCCACGTGGGGAAAGCTCTTGGCACGGAACACGTCGGCCACCTTCTTGCCATATTCCGAAGTGACATCGACATGGCACAGCTGGTACGGCTTCAGCGATTCCACCGGTTGGCCGCTGATCGACCCCTCGCTGAGCAAAGCTGGCTCAACGCGGGCGTCCTCCGAATTCGGCTTGTCGAGCACAATCAGCAGGGGCTGATTGCCGTTCCGAGTTGCCTGGAGGGCCTTGCCGTAGCTCGCCTCCCATTGAGGCGTCTGTGGCGTCGTCGCCAAGAGTCCCACGGCCAATGTAGCGGTCGCAATATAACTCATCATCTGTAGAGCTCCTTACTTTCGGATTTCTCCTGTTGGGCGTGCAAGCATCGCGGTAGGAAATTGAACGAGCCGGCAGGAAATCGCGATGCTCATCACGTCGCGGTTCTGAACACAAACGGGAGAGGAACACGCATTCAGGGCGAAGCGGGCCGTGGCCAAAAAACCGCGGCAATTGTGTTCCTAACCAAGGTGGGATTCCTGTCGGCGGGGTGTGCTCTACCAGCCGTTGTGCAATCATGCACCTGGTGAGCACGCATCGAAACTACCTCATCACGCTCTTAGATCAAGAGGGAAGCTAGCGGCCAGTTTTCCGAAAACGCAGAATGCGTTGTCTGAGAGGTGGCCAGAATCTGGGCAGGTCGAGAGGACAACAGCCGCTTTTCCCGGAATTGAGCACCATCCCAGCGGAGCGCAGACCCACCTCATCCCAGCCCAAGGCTGCTCAAATAAAATTCTGTGCCAGTCGAGATTTACTGTTCAATTGGGAATAGTGGGAAGATTGGCAAGACTGGGACGGTCACTTGACACCGCCCTTAGAGACAGACCCATGTGTGCCAGCGTCCGGGCACGCCGCCGCAGATGGCGACGCGCATCGATTTTACGCGCCTCCCAACGTAACTGGCACTTGTACCGACTCGCCGTTGCGACGAATCGTCAGCACGACTCGATCCCCCGGCCGATGCTGCTCGATCGTGTCGACGAAAGAGCTAGCAGATTCGACCGGCTGGTCGTCCACCGCGACAACAACGTCCGCCGCGCTTTGGTCCTTCTGCTCGATGTTGTAGACCAGGGGGCCGCGCGTGACGCGACGTTGCACCACCTTCCAGCCCTGCAATCCGGCCTTTTCCGCCGGTCCACCGCGATTGGTTTCCACGATCTGCAGGCCTTTGTCGGTTTCCACCACCGCCACAATGCCGATGTCAGCCCGCACCACTTTGCCATACTTGATTAGCTCCGGGACGATCTGCCGAATGCGATTAATGGGAATTGCGAACCCCAGCCCCGCGCTTTGGCCGGTTTTGGTGGCAATCGCCACGTTCATGCCGATCAACCGGCCGCTCGTATCCAGCAGCGGGCCGCCCGAATTGCCCGGGTTCATGGCCGCATCGGTCTGGATGATCGATTTCATCTCCCGGCCTTCGACCCGGCTGGGTAGCGTCCGGTTCAGATTGGAGATAATGCCCGTTGTCAGCGTGCCTTCCAGGCCGAACGGATTGCCGAGGGTATACACTCGCTGCCCGACCCGCAGATTGTCCGACTTGCCGATCGGAATGGGATAGAGCTCGTTGGCTGGCGCGTCGATCTTGAGCACCGCAACGTCCTGGGCCGCATCGGCGCCAACCAGTTTCGCAGTATAGCTTTTTCCGCTCGGCAGCGTGACCTGGATCGCCTTGGCGTCTTCGATCACGTGGTTATTGGTGAGGATGTGGCCCTGTTTGTCGATCACCGAGCCGGAGCCGGCTCCCTCGCCTGGTGATGGCAGCATGAAGAAGCGATCGTAGCTGACCGTACGGGTGAGGACATTGGCGACCCCGCGATTGGCGCCCTCATACACGCGGATGTTGGTCAGCTCTTCCTGCGTTAAGCTCGGATCGGCCGCGCCTGTCGAGCCGGCCAGCAACGTGGTGTCGGGGCGCACGCTGCGGGCCTGGTCCGAGTTAGCGGCAAAGCCGGCGTTGCCACCGTTGGGCGAGTTGCCGAATGGCTCCTGAGCGCGGGCGGTGGGCCAGCCGGACCACGTGCCAGGATGCTCCGTGACGAGCCAGGCTGCCACGGACCCGCCCACCAGGGCACTCGCCAAACAACAGACCATCAGATTTTTCATGATTCACGCTCACGTGCAAAATATGGGAGTTGGGTTCCCGCTGCGCCTGTCGGGGCGAGCGTTAGGGTACCCAAGTGTCCCGGGAAGTTCGATTCAACCGCCGCCGGTTGCCGCCTCGCAGCCGCATGTAAGTACGATATAAATAATGCTTTCGTTCGGAATCAAGACGACCGATCGGCCGCCGGCGGCCGGCCAACACCACGTACCGGCGTGTTGCCGGGAAGAAATGGCAAGCCGTGGGGCGAATTGGGGTTATAGCAGGCGGCCTGCCCGTGGATGCCCGCGACGTCGCTCCGGAGCGACCCCCAAATCGGTTTAGCCCCAAAATACGCTGGCTGGTGGAGCCTTTCCAGAGCGGTCGATTTCGTGGTTTGCGGTGGCGGACCGAAAACTCGGGAATCTATTGGCAATCCGACCGCAGGCTGAATAAACTGAGGATAAGTGGTTATCTAGTCAGATTTTAGCACATCCTCCCTGGTGCCGTCGTCGCCACGACGACCTGATCCAGCGGAGAGGGTCTCGTTACGGATTGTCCGCAATTTCGGCGGTCGGGTGTCGCGCGATCGGAGCAGGCGACGGCCGCGCCGGTGGTACTCGTTTGGAGTGTTCACGATGTCCGCTTTACGTCGAGGAAGAGGCATGTTTCGACGGAATCATTTCGCTCGCTCGCTGGTCGCTGCTGCGTCCATCGGCTTCATTACACAAGCAGCATCGGCCGATGCTGCGAAAGGCAGCGCGCAACTTTCGACGTATCAGCGCGACGGCGGCCAGACGTACTTCGCGCTGAGCCTGACGCCGCCCGCGGAATTGACGAGCGACGTGCCGCACGACGTCGTCATTCTGTACGACACTTCGGCGAGCCAGGCCGGCCAATATCGCGATGCGGGTCTCGCTGCCGTCGAAGCGTGCATTGCCAAGCTCGGTCCGCAAGATCGCGTGCAACTCTTGGCGGTCGACTTGGAAGCTCGAGAGATGCACGACAAATTTCTGCCCGCGAACAGCCCCGAGCTCCGCGCGGCGCTCGATAAGCTCCGCCGCGAGCCGCCGCTGGGCGCCACCGACATGGAACTGGCGCTGCGGACGGTGATCGACCGCTTCGATGCGGCGCGGCCGGCGGGCCGGACCGTGTTGTACGTCGGCGACGGCCGCAGCACGGCCAATTTGCTCGGCACCGAGGCGTTTCGTACGCTCGTTGGGCAACTGACCGCTGCGCGAATTCCGATCAGCAGCTATGCGATTGGACCACATTGTGACGGCCAACTGCTGGCCGCGCTCGCTAATCACACCGGCGGCAACCTGTATGTGGCCGAGCCGTTCGTTGGCGCGGATGAAGCGCAGGGCGTCTCGGCCGAGCGGGCCCGACAGGAAAGCATGCGCCGCTCCACGGAAGTCGGCGCGAGCATGGCCGACTGGACGCGGGCCACGGTGATCTGGCCCGGCGAAATCGCCTGGCCGGTCGAACTGGGCGACGTATACCCCAAGTCGCTGCCGCCGCTGCGGACCGATCGCGACACGGTCGTCGTCGGCGCCGCGGACGCACCGCTCGACAAACCGCTGGCGATTCGGGTCCCGGCCAACGGCCCCGGCGGGCCGCTCGAACTATCCTGGACCGCCAAGCCGCAGGTCGAAGGAAGCGGCCAGGCGTTTCTCGCGCAAGTGGTGGAGCTGGCGCGCGGCGACGGTGGCGTCACGCTGCCGACCGTCGGCTCGGCCGGGTTGGCCGAAACGGGCCGGCTGCTGGAGAACAACGTCGACGGCTTGACCGATCTGGCCGAGCGAGCAGTCGCCACCGGCGATATGCAGGCGGCGAACGTGGCCTCGCAGGCCGTGCTCAAGCGCGATCCGGGCAACGTGCAGGCGCAGACGGTGCAGCGCGTCGTCCAGCGGAAGCAAGCTGAGGTCACCCGCGTTGCCCAAGCACCACAGCCGGGCGGAAACGATCTGAATCTCGTGCGACCGGATGCCTCGCTGCCGGTGCCGCCCCCGCCAACCGCGACGGGCGATCCCGCCGCCACGGCGACCCAAAACTTTCCCGCGCCCGGCTCGCTGACCGATCAGTTCGCCGGCGAAGGCGCGCTGTTGGACCGGGTCGAGGAGCAGCGCCGGGTCTTCGCTCAGATGCTGCGGCGAGAAGTGGAGAATACGGTCATCGACGCCCGGCGGCAAATGAACGACGATCCGGACGCGTCGATTCAATCGCTCAAGCTGTCGCTGCAAAACGTGGAGCGGGCGCCGGAGCTCGGCGCCGACGTTCGCGCCCAGCTCGTCGACAAGTTGCAGGTTGCATTGCGAGAGGCCCAGCGCGCGGCGTCGATCAAGGACGAGCTGGACGCGGCCCGCGAAGAGGAGCTCGCCGCGGCCCGCGAGCGACGCATGCTCAACGAGCGGTTCGCGCGCGATCGTGAACGAGAGAAGCAATTGATGGAGCGGTTCAACGCGCTCATCGACGAAGGTCGCTACGACGAGGCGATCGACGTCGCCGCGATTGTCGAACAGGTCGATCCGAACGGCGTGACGCCGCGCGTGGCCACGGTCTGGTCGCGCTTTGATCGCAACCTGTATCTCATGGAGGTGGCTCGGGCGAGCCGCTGGCAGAATTTCTTCGACACGATGTATCAGGTGGAACTGTCGTCGATTCCGTTCCCCGACGAACCGCCGATCGTTTACCCCGATGCGCCGTGGTGGAAAGAAATGTCCGTGCGACGAAAAGATCGGTACGGTTCGATGGACTTGAAGGCCACGGGTGAAGCCGAGCAGCGGATCGATAAGGCCCTGCGGTCGCCGCTCAAGGAAGCGGGGATGGATTACACCGATACACCGCTGTCGGAAGTCGTTGGCCTGTTGCAAGAAGAGTACGATATTCCGATCAAGCTCGACGCGGCGGCCCTCGACGACCTGGGCGTGCAGCCGGACCAGCCCATCACCGTCAACCTGCGCGGCATCTCCTTGCGCTCCGCGTTGCGGCTGATGCTCAAAGATCTCGCTCTGACCTATATCATCCAGGACGAAGTGCTCATGATCACGACGCCGGATGAAGCCGAGCAACAGTTGGTGGTCAAGGTGTACCCGGTCGCCGACCTGGTGTTGCCGATTGATGCAGGCTTGGGCTTGGGCGGCGGTGGCGGGCTCGGCGGTGGGATTGGCGCCGGCGGCGGCCAAGGCGGCGGCGGCTTCGGTGGCGGTGGCGGCGGTTTTGGCGGCGGTGGCGGCGGTTTTGGCGGCGGTGGCGGCGGTTTTGGCGGCGGCGGCCAAGGTGGGGGCGGCGGATTCTTCAGCGTGCCCGACGATTCCAAGCCTTCTCAGAAGCCAACTACGAAAAGCGCTGCTCCCTCAGCCAGCTCAAAGCCGAAGGTGGCATCCCCAGCGGCCAAAGCGATCGTGGTTGATAAATCGGTCAGCCCCGACAAGTTCTGGAACGAGTATTTCAGCCGCGCGGGCGCCGATCCGGCCGCGGTCCGCGCGACCGTGCGCCAGTTGATGGGACAGCGCGAGCACAATCAGGTGATCGCACTGGTCTACGCGGCCCTCCGCAACGGGCAACCACAACCGTGGATGTACGAATCGCTCGGCATTGCCATGGAGCTGGCCGGTCGCTCGAAGCCGGAAATCGAGCGGGCCGTGATGTCGGCCGCCGATTTCAGCACCGCGCCCGACGAGCTGATGTACATTGCTCAATATCTGTCGCGCCTGTCCTTGAACCGGCGAGCAATGCAGCTCTATCAACAGGTGGTCAAGCTCGAGCCGCTCCGCAGCGATGCCTACGCACTCGGATTGCGGGCTGCTCAGCAGTGCGACGACCTGGCCGGCATTCAGTGGGCCACGGTCGGCATTCTCAGCCAGGCCTGGCCGAACGACGAGGCCGCCATTCAGCTCACCGCGTCGCGCGTTGCCAAAGCCACGCTCGCGCGGCTGGAGTCCGAGGGAAAAACTGCCGAGCGCGATGCGTATCTCAAAGAATTGCAGGAGGCCGTGATTTGGGATTGCGTCGTGCAGGTTTCCTGGACCGGCAACGCCGACGTCGATCTGTCCGTCGAGGAGCCGTCGGGAACGGTTTGCTCGTCGGCCGAAACGCGCACGGCTGGCGGCGGCGTCGCCCTGGGCGATTCCTATGCCGCCGGCGATGACGGTTCCGGCCAGGTATTTACCGAGACGTACGTTTGTCCACGAGGCTTTGCCGGCACCTATCGGGCGCGGATTCACCGCGTGTTGGGCGAGGTCGCCGCGGGCAAAGTGACCGTCGACGTGTACACACATCTTCGCAGCGGCGAAGTGCAGCATGAGCGGCAGCAGCTCGCGCTCGACGACAAAGATGCGATGGTCGTGTTCAACCTCGACAAGGGCCAGCGCACCGAGCCGCTGGAAGCCACGCAACTGGCCGGCGCCGTCAAGCGGCAGCAATCCATTAGCCGCGCCGTGTTGGCTCAGCAACTTTCGCAAGGCTCCGACGATAGCGTGTTGCCCGTCCGTCCGATCAACGATCTCGCTCGCCGGGCTCTGTTCGGTCGAGGCGCGGTCGGCTTCCAACCCATCATCCAGACCCTGCCCGAAGGTACCATGATGTCGGCCTTTGGCGTCGTCTCGGCCGATCGGCGCTACGTGCGCATCTCCTCGGCTCCCATTTTTTCGACGATCGGCGACGTGCAGACCTTCACCTTCGCCGGTCGTGCCGAGCAGGTGGATAACGGGGCCGGTGCTGGCGCCGGTGCTGGAGCTGGAGCCGGCAATGGCGCCGTGGTGCAGCCACTGCTCAATCAGGGCGGCGGCGGCTTCGGCGGAAGATAGACGCTCCAACGCGAGCCGGGGCGTCCTCGACCCCGATGATGCGACTGCGCCTTCAGCAGGCCGGCTCCTATGCCTGTGCCGCCAGCAGCCACACCAGGATGCCTTTCTGTACGTGCATCCGGTTGGCCGCCTGCTCCAAGACGACGCTCTGCGGTCCGTCGATGACTTCGTCGGTCACTTCGTCGCCGCGATGCGCCGGCAAGCAGTGCAGGAACAGCGCGCCGCCGGGCGCCTCGGCCATCAGCCGGGTGTTGATCTGGTAATCGGCAAAGTCCCGCTTGCGTTTGGCCTGCTCGCTCTCCTGTCCCATGCTGGCCCACACATCGGTGTACACGGCCGCGGCCCCGCGAACCGCTTCGCGCGGATCGTGCGTCGTCACCAGATCGAGCGCGGGAAACTCGCGCTTCATGATGGCCAGGAACGGCGTGTCGAGCTCGTACCCGGGCGGCGTGCACACCGCCAACCGGACTCCCAAGTGGCCGCACCCCCGCACCAGGCTCCGCGCCACGTTGTTGCCGTCGCCGACCCACGCCAGCCGCAGCCCCGCGAGTTGCCCGCAGTGCTCCTCGAGCGTGTACAAATCGGCCAGCACCTGGCACGGATGGGCATGATCCGTCAGGCCGTTAATGACGGAACAGGCCGAATGATCGGCGAATTGCTGCACCGTCTGGTGCTGCCGCGCCCGCACGACGATCACGTCGACCATTTCCGAGAGCACACGCACGAAGTCGGCGATGCTTTCCCGCTTGCCGAAGCCGGCCTCCTCGCCCAGCACGATCGTGGTGCCTCCCAGGTGGGCCATGCCCGCCTCGAAGCTCACGCGTGTCCGCAGCGACGGCTTTTCAAACAACAGCGCCATCACGCGCCCCGGCAGCAGCGCCTCGCGCCGCCCCTCGGCAAACTTGCTCTTGAGATCTTTCGTGATCGAGTAGATCCGCGAAATCTCAGCGGCAGAAACGTCGGATAACGTGACTAAGTGACGCATCGATTGGTGGAAGGTTGGTGGTTAGTAGTTAGTTGTTAGTTGTTAGTGGATAGTTGTTAGTAGTTGGTAGTAAGCAACTAACAACTAACAACTAACAACTAACAACTAACAACTCAGTAGTGTCCGGCTATAAGTCGAACATTTTCAACTGGTTAGAATCAGGGGTTTGTGGAATTGGTTGGTTTTGATCGTTGAGAGCCTGAATTAGCGGGGTTTTCTCGAACAACGTGAGGCTGAGG
>JBIOWO010000232.1:0-8282 GCA_044868555.1 Lacipirellulaceae bacterium
GGGCTGGGCGGGGGGGCTGGCAACTGCCACATGGAGCTGCTGTTGGGCTTCTTGAGGAATCCAAAGTTCCGGCTGCGGCCGATTATTTCGTTGTTGCAGCACCACATCGAGCCGCTCAAAGCGACGGTCGAGTGGGGACCGCTGGTGCCGTACAACATCACGGGGCAGATGAACCTGCATCCGCGGGCGGCGATGCAGTTTCGGGCGTCGCCGGAGAAGGATGACTTCGAAAGGTTCTACGACCAGGTGGCGTCGGATATCTAGGTTCGGGACCACCGCGACCGACGGTTGCGGCTTTATGGCGGCCCCTCTGGAAAATCTTTCCGGCGGCGGTTAAGTTGCTGGGAATTGCACCCTTCGCGAGCGCGGGTGCTGCGGAGGCTCTGCAACGGAGCGCGGGTGCCAAGAATTAGGTGTCAGATGTCAGGTGTCGGTATTCTCTTCCGACACCTGACACCCGACACCTGACACCTTCGTAATGGCATTCTGGCTTCAGTTCTTTTCTGGAGTCGTGGCCGCCATGAACGTTCTGCTCCTCTCTCCGCGAACGCCGACGACGTTTTGGAGCGCGAAGCACGCGGTTCGGTTTGTGTCGAAGCGGGCCGCGTTTCCGCCGCTGGGACTGTTGACCGTGGCGGCCATGTTCCCCCGCACGTGGCAGGTGCGGCTGGTGGACATGGACGTGACGCGGCTGCGGGACGCCGACTTGCGGTGGGCCGATTACGTGCTCGTGGGCGCGATGATCGTCCACAAACAGTCAATCGACGAGGAGATCATTCCGCGGTGCCGCGACTTGGGCCGGCCGATCATCGGCGGCGGGCCACTGTTCACGACCGGCTACGAAGATTACATCGGCCAGGTGCATTGCGTATGCGGCGAATGCGAGGAGATCATCGCCGACGTGGTGCGCGACATGGAAGCGCGCGCGCTGCGGGAAAGGTATGAATCGACACGCGGCTTTCCGGACGTCACCAAAACGCCCGTGCCCCGTTGGGATCTGATTGACCTGCAACAGTACGCGACGATGTCGATCCAGTTTTCGCGCGGCTGCCCGTTCGATTGCGAGTTCTGCGACATCATCATCATGAACGGCCGCAAGCCGCGGACGAAGACGCCGGAGCAGATGATCGCTGAGCTGGACTCGCTGACGGCTGCCGGCTGGAAAGGCACGGTGTTTTTTGTCGACGACAATTTCATCGGCAACAAGAAGCTGGTGAAGCAATTTCTGCGGGTGCTCGTCGAATGGCGGGAGCGTCGACGGCCACAGGTCGACTTCATCACCGAGGCGTCGGTCAACCTGGCCGATGACCAGGAGCTGTTGGACCTGATGGTGGCGGCCGGGTTCCGCCGAGTGTTCATCGGCATTGAGACACCGGTGCCCGAGAGCCTGGTGGAATGCCAGAAGTATCAGAATACGCACGGCGATCTGGTGGAGATGATCCACAAGGTGCAGCGGAGTGGGATGGAAGTGATGGGCGGGTTTATCGTCGGCTTCGATCACGACCCCAAAGAGATCTTCCAGTTGCAGTACGACTTTATTCAGAAGACGGGCATCCCGGCAGCGATGGTCGGCCTGTTAACCGCGCTGCCCAAGACCCAGCTTTACCACCGGTTGCTGGGCGAAGGCCGGCTCGACACCGTGAGCACCGGCAACAACACCGAGGCCGTACTCAACTTCATCCCGAAACTGGACAAGGAATTCCTGATCAGCGGTTACAAGCGGCTGATGTGGACGCTGTACGAGCCGACGACGTATTACCGGCGGGTGCTGACTTTCCTGGGCGAATACCGGCCGCGGGGGCCACGATTGCGGCTGACGCTGTCGGACATCCGAGTATTCTTGAAGTCGCTGTGGATGATGGGCGTGCTGCACCGCGGCCGGCGTGCGTTCTGGAAGTACCTGGCCACGGTGATGGTGCGTCATCCGCGCAAGCTGCCGCCGGCAATCGCGCTGGCGATTCACGGCTTTCACTATCGGATGGTGGCGCAGCGGCTATGAGGGTTTTCGATTAGTCGATATAGTATGTAAATCGACTGTGAGCAGGGCGCGACATCGAGGGAGACTACTACGATGAATCGCGACCACTTGCTTTTTGATCTGGGGACGATACGCTCGCGGATGGATTGGGCGAGCGCGGCAGTGCTGTGCGTGCTTGCGACTGGGTTCGCGCTGGCCCCGCGGCTAAGGATGGTGGAGCCGCTCGCGCGGGCCGACGAGGTCGAGGCTCCGGCGGTGGATCGGGAAGCCAAGCCTCAAGCGGATGGCGCTGGGCCGCAAGCGGATCAAGACGCGCCGTTTACTGCCACGTTTTCTAACGGCGTGAAGGTGCAACTGATCGGGCTATCGGAGAATCCATCCAAGGGCAAGGCTTGGTGGGCGCCGGATGGAACACGGATCGATGCGGCCCCTTACGATCGGGTGCCGGCGATTATGCACGCTGACGAGAACGGGCTTGCCCCTGAAGTCTGCTTTCGTTGGATGAACCTGCCGGAAGACCCTGACTTTGCGAATAACTGGAACATTGTCAACCCGCGCACATCTGGTATGGGCGGCGGCAATGCTTACGACTCGAAAGGCCAGCGACTGGAAAATCTCACCGCCTGGGCCGTGAACATTTCTGAGGCACGAGACACTTGTTCGATCCAGTTCTCGGCAAGCATCGGCGACACACCTTGGCTGACAGTATTCACTGCCCAGGGCGGCAATTTGAGCTCGATGGGCGGGACGATCGATGGGGTACGACAAGGCGCCATCTTCGGCAAATCGCGAGCACAGGATGGTGGAACGGAGATCACGGTTTCGTATGAAATCCCTGGGATGGCCGTGCGACTTTTGGCTGTCGCGAATGACGGTCTACCCGATATCGGGACTTCCACCGGAGGTGCCGGCGTGCTTGGGTTCTCTCAAGTTACTTACCGCTTTGCCAGGCTCGCGCCGGGTCAGATTCAACGTTTTGAGCTTCAGTCGCAGAAGCGACAATTCGAGACGATTGAGTTTCGCAACGTGTCGCTTCATCCGGATAAGCCGACGAAAGTCGAAATCGTGCGGCTGCCGGCAGAGAAACCGAAGCAAGAGCCCGCGCGTGCGTCGAATGCAGCCAGCGCGGCCACGGATCGCTATCGGCGCTCGATGGAGCTGGTGGCGGAGCTCGCCAAGGAGCACGGATATCGGCTGGAACACGATCAACCATTAAAGCGGATTCCGCCGCCATTCTTGCCGGCGCGCGACGAGTATTGGGCGATGAGTTCGTCGCCTGCCCTTTTTTCTGCAAACGCTGCTGATGCGCCGGCGCGCAAAGAACCTGTGCGTCCCGGCTTCATGATCATGCAGTGGACCGGGAACAATTTGCAGCCAAATACGTATCACATGCGCACGCCCGCGCTGGGCCAGGTGCTGGATGACGTATTCAATCTGAAGCTGCAGGACCTGAAAGGTGATCTTCGCTTTATCGCGACAGGAGTTCCGGGCGATTGGGTGGTGAACTGGGACTCGCGTAAGCCGCATACGACGAACGCGGACGAGATTGCCGCGCTCGAGCGCATCCTGCGCGACGAGCTAGGCCTGCGCGTGCGATTGAAGCTACAAATTGTGGGGCGAAAGGTGTATGTCGCCAAGGGCTCGTACAAATTCACGGCGATTGTCGGACCGGATGGCAAGGTTCGCCAGGGCGGCGCTGACGTGGCCAAGAATTCCGATGGGTTTTTCCATATTCCGCTGCGGCGGGACGATACGTCGATGAGCGTCGGAACGTATGAAGATTTCTTACACACCATCGGCGAGATCATCCTGACGCCCATCGTCGATGAAGCAACGGTGCCTCCGGCCAAGGAAAGCTTGTTTTGGAGCCTGCATGGAGATATGCCGAAAGATGCTTTGGCGCCGTTCGATGACGAGCAAGTGAACGAACTATTGGCGAGCATCACGAAGCAGACGGGGCTTACATTTACCAAAGAAGTCCGCGTCGTTCCGACGTTGTTCATCGTGCGCGACGCCGAATAGCGTTCGCTTACGCTTGCCGGGAATACGCAGCGCGACGAACTAATTCGTAGCAAATTTGGCTTTGCGGCTGACGACAAATTGGCGCCGCAATGCCACAAGCGGCTACGCCGACTTCTCCAGGTCGCTGGCCTGGTTGAGCTTGTTGTAGAGCGTCTTGAGGCTGATGCCGAGCTCGTCGGCCGCCTTGGGTTTGTTACCGCCGTGGCGTTCCAGGGCCTGGTAGATGGCCTGCATTTCGAGGTCGCGAAGCGAGATGGGGCCGGGGCGATTCGCGGCCGAGCCGGTGAGCTGGCGACGGTTGAATTGGGCGGGCAGATGGGCTGCCGCGATCGGGCCGTCGTCGCACAGGATCGTGGCATGCTCCAGCACGTTGGCCAGCTCGCGGACGTTGCCGGGCCAAACGTGTGATTTGAGCGCTTCGATCGCGTCGTCGGCGATCTGGCGACTACTGGGCATCGCCTTGCCCCGGAAGCGGCCGAGCAGGTGATCGGCCAGATCGGGAATATCTTCGAGCCGGTCGCGGAGTGGCGGCAGGAAAATTTCGAACGTGTTGATGCGGTACATCAGATCCTCGCGGAAATCGCCCGTGGCGACCATCTCCGGCAAGTCGCGATGCGTGGCACAAACGACGCGGACGTCGACGATCATGGGCCGGTTTTCGCCGACGCGGCGGATTTCGCGGCTTTCCAGCACGCGCAATAGCTTGGCCTGCATCGCCTTGGGCAGCTCGCCGATTTCGTCGAGAAAGATCGTGCCGCCGTTGGCCACTTCGAACAGGCCGACGCGGTGCTCGTCGGCGCCGGTGAACGCGCCTTTGCGGTGGCCGAACAGTTCGCTCTCAATGAGCGTTTCGGGCAGGGCTCCGCAATTGATGGCCACGAACGGTTCGGCGGCCCGCGGGCTTTGGTCGTGGACGGCCCGGGCGACCAGCTCCTTGCCGGTGCCGGTCTCGCCCAGGATGAGGACGGTGGATTGCGTGGGCGCCACTTTGCTGATCAGCGTGCGGACGCGGTCCATGCCGGTCGAAAAGCCGATAAGCCGCGGTGCGCCTTCGATGCGCTCGAGGCGGCGTTGGAGGGCGCGGTATTGCTGGGTGAGCTTGCGCTTTTCGTAGACGCGGCGCAGCAGCGTCTCGATCTCGACCAGCTTGCACGGCTTCGTGAGATAGTCGAACGAGCCATGGCGGAGGGCGGCGATGGCCGTCTCCAGCGACGACTTGCCCGTGAGCACGACCGAATCGGCGTCCGGGCAAAGCTCCTTGGCCTTGGCAATGACGTCGATGCCGCTGAGGCCGGGCATATCGAGGTCGACGATCAGGCAATCGAAGGTGTCCATCTCCAGCGCAGCGGCGGCGGTGAGGCCGTCGGGACAGACGGTGACGCGGTGGCCCATCCGCGGGATTTCGAGCTTCATCAGCTCCTGGAGCGAGCGCTCGTCGTCGGCAAATAGGATGGCGAGGCCGGTGGCTTCGGTCGGTTGTGGCTTCGTGGTGGACATGGTTGTCACGTGTCGGGTGTCAGGTGTCAGATTGTCGATTCACCAAGCCGCCGACTTGTCGGCGGAGGCTAAGCCGCGAGCGGCGGGCGGTGGCGGCGGGAGGCGGGTTGGCGGAGTGGAAGCGTGACCGTGAAACTTGAGCCGCGGCCGACGCCGTCGCTGTGGGCAACAATCTGGCCGTTGTGCTCCTCGACGATGCGGTAGGTGATCGACAGGCCCAGGCCGGTGCCCTGACCGTTGCGGCGCCGGGTGAAGAACGGCTCGAACAAGTGTTGAATCACATCCTCGGTCATGCCGCAGCCGTTGTCTTCGACGACCAGCTGCACTTCCGCGCCGCGGGTGGTCAGCGCGATGGTCACCGTGCCGCCCGGCTCCAGGCTGTCGAGGCCGTTGGTGATCAGGTTCAAGACGACCTGCTTCATCTCCTGCGGAGAGACTTCGGCGATGACGGGCTCGCCGTCGAGGAGATTTACGTGCTTCGACTGATAGTTGCCGAGGTGGCGGAGCATCTCGATGACGCCGGCCACCAGTTCGCGCATGTCGGTGTGGTGCCGCTCGGGATCGCCCATGCGGGAGAAGTCGAGCAACTTCTCGGTGATTTGCTTGCAGCGAAAGGCTTCCTTCTGAATCATGTCGAGGTAGCTGCGGACGACGTCGCGGTTGGCGGCCTGAGCGTCACCAGCGTCTTTGAACAGCTCAACCAATCGTCCCTCGAGCGACTCGCTGCACATGGCGATGGACGCCAGCGGGTTGTTGATTTCGTGGGCGACGCCGGCCGCCAGAAAGCCCACACTCGCCAGTTGCTCGCTGCGGACGACTTGCTTGGTTCGCTCGCGAACCTGGCTATCCAGGTCGTCGCGGACTTCCTGGAAGCGGGCCGTCATGGCGTTCATGGCCTCGGCCAGCTCGCCCATTTCGTCGTGCGAGTCGAGCTGGATGCGATGGTCGAACTTGTCGGCAGCTACTAAGCGCGAGCCCTGGACGAGCGTTTCCAGCGGTCGGGCGATCCATTTGCGGAACAACTGCACGGCGGCCACGATGAGGATGGTCGCCAGCACAACCATGCCCCACGTCAGTCCGATCGCCCAGCGGTATTGGTTGCGGACGTCGGAGGCCAGCTCGCGGAACCGATCGTGCAAATGACTGGGCAGCTCGGCCGTGAGTGCCCGCAGGGATTCGACGTCGCTCCGCAATTGGCTAACCTTGGCCTGGTTGTTGAGGAGCCAATCGGGGCCGTCTTCGTCGTCCTGCTGGTGGATACTCTCCAAAACGTTTTCAATTTTGGCCAGCGTTTCGCGTTCGTATCGATCGTCGCCAATGCCGACATTCGTGCGCAGACGATTGGTATCCAACTGGTCGCGATAATCGTCGAGCGTCTTGCAAAACTGGTCGAGCTGGGCGAAATAGTTCTGGCGCAGCAGGTCGCCGTTTACTGTAAGTGCCTCGTCGGAGAACCCGAATTGATGTCGGTCGTTCACCTGGGTGAGGACTTCGTGCAGCTCGGCGACGTGGTCGCGGAGCCGATCGGCGAGCGGGAATTCGGCGGCGCGGGCACTCAGGCTCTTCACCAGCCCGCGATAGGCGTAAAGACCGTAATACGCGCTGCCAAACAACGTGAGCACGGAGACCGCCAACAGTCCCAAGCCCAACTGCAGCTTGTTGCGAATCGGCCAATGCGAGAAGAGCACGTGCGACCTCCTTGTCGCGTGCGAGCCACGGGGTCGGGACAAAATATAGCCGACCCATCCTGGGTCGGTTCCCTGCGTAAGTACCCACAGCGCTGCGCCCCGCCGGCGCGTGAGGCCGGAGTGTAGCGAGAGGCGGCGGACGGCGGAAGATTGGCGTTGGCTGCTAGCTTGCAGCACAACACCGGCCGAATTGCCCGGTAATTGGCACACCACACCGCAGGTCAACAGCCAGAAACGGTTCTTCACCTTGACTTTCCCTGACATTCTTTCTTTGCCCAAATTTGTCCCCAAACCTCGTCCAAGAATCAAACTCCTATGATTGGCATCGCGATCGGCATCGCGCGTGGAAGTTGCGCGTTCCGGATTTCGGATGGCTGGGCGTCGCGATGGCATCTCGGACATGCTTTTTCGCCTCACTGAATTTTTTTATTTTTTTCGGTGAGGCCTTATTCGGTCGATATCGCCCCACCTCGTCGCCGCAACTCGTTGCTGAGTCCTAGGTTCGAGAATGGCGGTGAGGCGATATTCACTGAATAAGGCCTCGGGGGTGGGACAGTATTCTCCAGAGTGGGGCGTTAGTCGGAGCGGTGGCTTTGGATTTCGGATTGCGGATTTCGGATTGCGGATTGAGGGCTGCGGTGCTCGGCAGTATGTCATTGGTCTGGCCATGGGAGGGGAGGGGAGTTTTGACTGGTGCTTTTGGGGGTGTTTCGGTCAAAACCTCAAAACGGTCGATTTCTAGAGGGTTTTGACCGGGGGGGTGATTTGAATTCCTTGTCGTAAGTGGTTACGGGGTTCGGCTTCTAGTTTTGACCGCATCCCGGGGGTCCCACATAAAAGGGGTCAAAATGTTTTGTCTTGCCCGGGTGGCTGGTTGGTTTGCCCTTTAAAAACCGGTGAATTTTGATGTTCGGGCGAGCAAAAGGACGGGGGTTTTGACTTTTGGCAGCCAGGTAAAAGGGGTGTCATCATTCGGTTCGGCTCTTCGAAGCAGAGGTGTAAGGCGTAAGGCGTCAGGCATAAGCTTGTGCGCCCCATAGGAGCGCGCATAACTGACGTCGGACGGCAATCACTTCCGTTTTCCCACAGTGGTTTGT
>JBIOWO010000233.1:0-10813 GCA_044868555.1 Lacipirellulaceae bacterium
GCCGCTCGCGTCACGCCACAACCCTCCCAAACCTTTGGGCAGAGCGCCGAATTCCGGTTCCCTCTGCCGCTTTGACTGAGGGTTTCGGTGCGCGTGATCGACGGCCCATTGGGACCGCGGATTACCACGCTTGGCGGATGAAATGTTGGAAGCGCGCAACTGTCGTGCGGGCCCTGTCAAGCACCGCCCGCCGCGAACAGGCTGCGCGCTCCGCAAGTTCAGTGCGCGCATCATTTCTTTTTTTGAGAGAAGCCGTTAGCCGTTAGCTGTTAGCCATTGGCCAGAAAGGAACAACGGACAACGGACCAAGGACAATTGACCAACATCACGTCCGCACCGTCTCGCCCCGATGGACCTTGAGGTACTCCTCATAGATCCAGCGGTACGTTCGCTCCATGCCATCGCGGAGCCGGATGCCGGGCGCCCAACCCAGATATTTTTTGATCAGCGTATTGTCGCTGTTGCGGCCATTGACGCCCTTCGGAGCCTTGAGATTATGCCGATGCTTCAGTTTCACCCTCGCAATATCCTCGACCATTTCGACCAGCCCGTTGATCGTCGTCAGCTCGTCGGAGCCCAGGTTGATCGGCTCCTCGATATCGCTGTCCATGATCTTGCAGATGCCTTTGACGCAATCGTCGATGTACATGAAGGAGCGCGTCTGCTTACCGTCACCCCAGATTTCGATCTCGTCGCTGCCCGTTTCCAGCGCGTGAATCACTTTGCGGCAAATCGCGGCCGGCGCTTTTTCCCGCCCGCCGTCCCACGTTCCGTGCGGGCCGTACACGTTGTGGAACCGGGCGACCCGCGTCCGCAGCCCGTAGTCCTCGCGAAAATGCCGACACATCCGCTCCGAAAACAGCTTCTCCCAGCCGTAGCCATCCTCCGGCATCGCCGGATAGGCGTCGGCTTCCTTGAGCGGCGTCACGTGCTCGTCTCGCTGCTTGTCGGCGTTGTACACGCACGCGCTAGAGGCGTAGAAGAAACGCCCCACTTTGTTTTCCAGCGCCGCTTGCAGCAGGTGCGTGTTGATCAGCACGCTCAACATGCACAGCGCTTTGTTGTTCTCGATAAAGCCCATGCCGCCCATGTCGGCCGCCAGGTTGTACACGTCGCTCACGCCCTCGCATGCGGCCAGGCACTCGTCGCGCGACTTCAAATCGGCCTGCACGTTTTCAACGTCGTCAAACCGCTGATACCACTGCTCGAACGGCTTCACGTCGACGCTGCGAATCCGCTCGTAGCCCTGCTCGCGAAAATGCGCGACCAGGTGCCCGCCAATGAATCCGCCGCCGCCCGCCACCAAAATCAGTTTGTTGCTCATGAGATTGCGTTTCGCTTAACAGGAGAGTGGATTCGTCCGGCCCGGCGCGCTGAAAGAATCGGTGAAGATTGCGTGAAAAAAGGTCGCCCTGCCAAATGCGGCCGGCCAGTAGCTGGCGACAGTTCGCCCCCTGACTGGCGTAATCGGACGGAAATTAAGCGACGCACTCCGCCGGATCATCAACCGACAAAAGATACGTCACAAGCCGCACGAGCGACATCCTGCCGCCCGTCGCCGTCACAATCGTTGCGGTCGTCACTTTGCGTCATTTTACCAGATGCTATCGCTGTCGCAAGCAATCGGCCCGCCGCCGCGAATACGTCCGCTCAGCCCGGCGACAAATGTCGGCACGACTGCTCCATCGCGCGAGCAACCTCACATGCGCGGGCGTAGCGTCGGCGTGACAGCATGGTGTATTCCATACCGTCCGCACCGGCCGAATCCTTGACGGCCCCGAAGAATCCAGACTAAAATTGAAGCTGATGACTGGGATGGACAGATGAATAGTTCTTTTCCGGACCCGTCGCGAGGATCGCCGTTTCACGCGGCTCAACGGATTGGGCGAGTTCGACGTCGCGTTGCAGTGCGACGCGCGTCACAGGGCACGACTCTTCTCCCGCAGTGCCCGGCCTTTCGACCATGATGGTTGGGCAAAATGAGTGCTTTGCCCGCGATTGTACGCCCTATGAATGCACATATCGCCGGCCGTGTTGTGCGGCCGCGCATGACTTAAGCCACAAAGTTGATCGATCGTTTTGTCGCACTTTTCAGAATCCAGTATCATCAGTGAAGAGCGTCCCGCTCCATCATCTGCTTGATCCGACCACTTTGAAGTAGTCAGCCACGATGAGCCAGATTGACCTGAGTGAGGCGTCGTCACCCGCCGCAGCGGGCGCCACGGAAGCACCCGACGAACAATCCGCTCCGCTGGCGACGGCGCCCGCCGCCGTGCTCGCGCGCCCGCCTATGCGATCGACCTTTCAACAATTCGGCTCCTCGCAATCCACCTTGATTCAACCCTCGCGAAGCGGCGCCAAGAGCCAGACGGCTGACGACAGCCATCGGCGGCGCGTCGGCGCCCAATACTTGTTTCAACTCGCGCTGACGACGGTGCCGCTCATCCTGATAGATCTGGCGCTGTTGACGCTCGCCATCGTCGCGGCGCGCGAATTGGTGTTGTATCTCAAGATCGGAACCGGGATCAATATCTCGCTCTACTTTCTGCCAATCGCGACGGGCTTCCTGCTCGTGGCCAGCGAGTTGGGACTCTACCCCGGAATTCGACTCAATCCCATCGAGGAGTTCCGCCGGCTGGCCGTGTCGATTACTGCCATGTACGCGATGTGGATGGTGGGCGTCGCCATCCTGCGCGGGCTGACGATTCAACCGGTTTTTTTGCTGCTGGCTTACGCGTTCTCTTTGATCACGTTGCCCGTGTGCCGCGCAACGACGCGGCGGCTGCTGGCGAAATGCTCCTGGTGGGGATTCCCCACGCTCGTCTGCGGCGACGATGCCGTGGCCGTCAAGGTTTACCACTGGCTTGCCAACAATCAACGCATCGGTCTTCGGCCGGTCGGCGTCATCGCCGATCCGGGCGCATTGGGCGTTGGCGCGGACGATTCGTGGTACGCCGGCACGTGGTCGACGGCCCGCGAAATTGCTCGAGATCGCGGCGTCTATTGGGCCGTTGTCGTGCCGCCGGAAGGGGCCACCACGACGATCGCCTCGACCATCACCGAATACCTCAGCACCGTTCCACATATCCACATTCTGTCCGAGCTGACCGGCCTGCCCGATCACTGGTCGCGGCATCAGCAGATCGACGGCTTGACCGGCATCCACTTGCAGCAAAACCTGTTGCTGCCCCTGCCACGAATGAGCAAACGGATCCTTGACGTCGTGCTTACGCTGGCGGGCGGCGTGCTCTTGTTGCCGCTGCTATTCTACATCGCCGTGGCCGTGAAAATGTCCTCCCGCGGGCCGGTGCTCTACGCCAACGAGCGCATCGGCCGCGACGGACGACGGTTCCGCATGTGGAAATTCCGCTCGATGTTCACCAACGGCGACGCCGTCCTGGAGAATTACCTGGATGCGTATCCGGAATGCCGCGCCGAGTACGAGGCGACGCAAAAGCTGAAGTGGGACCCGCGCATCACCCGCATTGGCCGCTTCATCCGTAAGACCAGCCTCGATGAATTGCCGCAGCTGTGGAACGTGCTAACGGGCGACATGAGCCTGGTCGGCCCGCGGCCGATTTTGCTCGAAGAAGAGGCCAAGTACGGCGAATACTTCGCGCTCTACGCCATGGTCGCGCCCGGAATCACCGGCATGTGGCAGGTCTCCGGCCGGAGCAATACCAGCTACGAAGAACGCTTACAGCTCGTGGCCTACTATGTCCGCAATTGGTCCTTGTGGCTGGATATCTACCTGCTCCTTAAGACCGTGCGAATTGTGTGTTTCGGTCGAGGCGCTTATTGACTCGGCCCGCTTTTCTCCGCTCTCCCCGCATCCCCGCAGTTCGTTGGTCCCCTCACGCCGCGACGATGCCTGCGTTCGGTCTTGTGCTTCCGGTAAACTTCGGCACGATTACACTAAGGACAGATCGGCACCGCCCCGCAGCTGCAATTGCTGGACGCGGCGCAGATAGATGTCCGTCCACGCCTATCATAGCGCGAACCCAGGTTCGAGTGCTCGGCATGTTTGCCCAACTCTGGAATAAGGCACGAAAGCTCGCCAAGGTGCTCGCCCACGGCGACTACCGAGCTGCCCTTCGTGCGGGTCGAGTCGCAGCGGCCATCGAGCATGAGCGAATCCTCAAGACGCTCGATTGTGCCACCGTGGTCGACATCGGCGCCAATCGCGGTCAGTTCGCGTTGGTTTCGCGACATTGCTTTCCGCACGCCCGCATCATTTCCTTCGAACCATTGGCCGCGCCAATGGCCCGTTTCCGCGCCGCGCTGGGCGGCGATCCAAACGTTTCCTTGATCCCCATGGCGATCGGCGAGGCCGCCGGCGAGGCCACCATCCACGTGGCGGCCGAAGATGACTCCTCATCGCTTTTGCCGATGACGGCGCTACAAACGTCGCTATTTGCCGAAAGTCGAGAAGTCGGCACCGAAACGGTTCGCGTCCGCCGGCTCGAAGAGTGCATCCAACCAAGCGACCTCCGCCCGCCCGCGCTCCTCAAGATCGACGTCCAGGGCTACGAGCTCTCGACGCTGCGCGGCTGCCAGCCGCTCCTCGGCCTGTTTGCGTACGCGTACGTCGAGTGCTCATTCATGGAGCTATACCAAGGCCAGGCGCTGGCCGACGAAGTCATCGCCTATTTGCGCGAGCAAAAGTTCCGCTTGCAAGGCGTGTACAACATTCGCTACGCGCTGCGAGGCCAAGCCATTCAGGCCGATCTGCTGTTCACGTCCCGCCAATAGCCGCATCGAGTTGCACGTTGTCTCCTTACGTTCAAATTGATTCCGCCACGACGGCCGCGAATGCCGAATCGCATTCTGCGCCCGAGGACAATCGACCCGGCTTTGCGGTCATCTCCAACAGTCTCACGCCGTATCGCATCAACCTGCACAAGCTGATCGCAAACGGCATCCCCGAGCTAAAGTTGCACACGTTGGTGACCCACGGCGACGCGGACTTTGTGTGGACCATGGAAACGCCGACTTCGATCAACGTGTCGCAATTCTCGGAGCAAGGCGAATCGCCCATGGCCGGCTTGTTGCACGCGCCGCTGGTTGAATGGCGAAAAGGCGGACGAATCGTCGAGTTCCTCCGCCGTAACAACGTGCGGGCGGTCATGGTCAATGGCTACCGTTACCTCTCGTATCTTCGCGTGATCGACCACTGCCACCGCCGCGGCCTGCCTGTCTTCGTTCGCAGCGACGCCAACATCCGCAACGAGCGCGGCATCTCGCCCGTGAAGCAGTTTGTCAAACGCCGCGTCTATCATTGGTGGATCAAACGTGTCTCCGGGATCATGTCGATGGGCACGCTGGGGGACCAGTTTTTCTTGAAGTACGGTGCCCAGCCGCGTTATCTGTACCGCGTTCCCTGCTGGCCCGACTACGAATCGTTCGCCCAGGTCGATCCGGTGGGATTGGAGGGATTTCGCCGGAAATTCGGGCTGGGCAGCGAGCGGCAGTACATCATGTTTAGTGGTCGCCTGCTTCCCTGGAAGCGGGTAGACTTGCTCATAGACGCTTTCGCGGCGATCGCGGCCGAGCGGCCCGACTGGGATTTGCTGATCGTCGGCGACGGCGTCGAGCGAGACGAGCTGCGCCGCCGCGTGCCGGAGCCCATCCGCTCGCGAATTGTCTGGACCGGATTTGTCGACTGCGGGGAACCGGCGCTGGCCTACCACGCGGCCGATGTCCTCGTGCTTTCCAGCGACGGAGAGCCGTGGGCCCTGGTGGTTCAGGAAGCAATGGCCGCCGGGCTGGCAGTTGTGTCGAGCGACGCCTCCGGCGCGGCGCACGAATTGATCGAGGATGGACAGAGTGGAAGGATATTTCCGGCCGGTGACCTGGCCGAGTTGAAGCGAGCGATGCTGCAAGTAACCGACCCGGCCGCGCTCGCCGGATTCAAAGAGCGATCACGCAAAGCACTCGACGAATGGAGGAACAAGACGGACCCGGTCGCCGAAATTCGCCGCGCACTCGCAGACTTCGGCGTGTTATGAAGAGGCGACGTACAGGTTTCGTCACGAGGCTCGCACACCAATGCACGACGTAGCTGCCTATCCAATGTCGTACCGTCTCGCCGCGGCCCCACTCCGCGGCGGATTGATGTCGTATCTCCGCGCCGGTTCGCTGACGGTGTGGATGTTCACACTCGTGTATCGCTATTGGTGGATCAGCGACTGGTTTTCGTACCAGGAGCAGTTCGAGGCCGGTGTGAACGTCCGTTCCTACTACTACGTCGGCTTCGCCATTGCATTAGTCGCCCACTTGACTTTGGGCGTCAGTGCGTGGTTCGCGCTGCCCTTTTACGTTACATCCACGTGGTCAGGCCGGCTGTTCACGCTGTTTTGCATTCTGGAGTTATTGCTCGCGCCGCTTTCCGACGTTCCACGAGCCAGCATGATCTACGCGGTGGGCACCTGGGTTGCTTACGCCGTATTATGCTTGTACTGGCAGAGCGATTACCGCATCGTGCAGCGCATGACCGTCGTGGCCGGCTTCGTCGTGCTGGCATGGCTGTTTGTTCTTCTGTTCAAGCATGGGTTGACCTTGGGCCTGGGCGGCGTCATCGGCGGCATCAATCGTAACACCACCGCGACTGCGGCGCTCGGCGCGATGATTTGTTGCTTATTGTCTCCGAATAGAAGGATCCGTTGGGCCGCCATTGCGGCCGGCGTGTTCATGGCCGTGGTTGTGTCATCGCGCGGTTCGATGGTGGCGATGGCCGTGTTTTTCGCCGTGTACTACTCGGTCAACAAGGGCACCACCAAAGCCGCGGTCTACGCGTTTGGAGCAGCCGCACTCTTCGGCTTCGTGCTGCTCGTCTCCCCGAATCTTCGGCACATCGTGTTCGATCGCATCCTCCATATTTTCGACAAGGCCCGCGGCATCGGCAGCGGGTTCACCGGCCGCTGGGAGATGTGGCAGCAGGGACTGGAATCGTTTTGGCAGAAGCCGATCTTTGGCACCGGGTTCCGTTCGACGACTCACGGTGGCGAAACCGGCGGCATTCATAGCGGTTACATCAAAATCCTGGTCGAGACCGGGTTTGTAGGCGGCATCATCATCATTGGGTCGGTCGTCGTCGAATTTGCTCGACGGATGCGCCTGGGAATTGCCTTCCGCAATCTGTCGCCGGCCGCTGTGCCCGGCATCGACGTCGTCGAAACGGCCCGCATCAATGCGGTGGCCGCCGGCACCCTGGCCATGACGCTCGTGATTTGGATTTACGAACAGCTGTACATCAATCTCGGCTCGATCGCATCTCTGGTATTCTTCCTGATGATGGCCGCGCCCGCCTACATCACGACGCAAGGCACGGCCCTCCGGCGTTGAAGCGAGCGGCCGATACACTCGGCGCCGCCGTGCTCCGCAATAATTTGGTGCGAGTCAGGTGTCGGTGGCGTCAGTGGCTCGTATGGGTTTTTGTATGTCAGCCAGTCAATCGCCGGAATTAAATTGCTCGCAGGTGCTGGCTGTGGGTCCGCTGCCGCCACCGGTCACTGGGCTGGCGGTTCTCACTGAAACGATCGTCGAGCGAATGCGGGAGACCGGCCCTGTCACGATCCTGAATATGTCGCCCGGCAACATCCGCAACCGGCTAGTCTTTCGCACGCGACGATTTTTGCGCACTCTGGCTTGCCTGGGCCAGCTACTGATTCGCGGCCGAGCGCGCAACGCGCGCTTGTACATCGTCGCCAACTCGAAGGGCGGCCTGCTCACGACCTTGGCCCTGGTGAAGGCGGGCCGGCTGTTGGGCTATCCGATCTACCTGCATCATCACGCATATTTTTACATCGACGATTACGATTGGCGGATGGCCCGGATCAATCGCAGCCTGGGCGAGCGCGGCGTGCATGTCGTGCACTGTCCGCAAATGGCCGATGACTTTCGCGCCCGATACCCCACGCACCTTCCATTCGAGTGTGTCCTGCCTAGTGTTTTTTCATTGCCGCTGGCGGCGCCGCGGCAGTCGACGCGCGTACCGATTCAGATCGGTCATATGGGAAACCTGTCTGTCGCCAAGGGCCTCGATCTTGTGCTGGAAACGGTCCGCGAGTTGCAGAGAAATGGCCGCCAGATTCAACTCCGCCTCGCCGGCCCGTTCCACACTAAGGAAGCGAAGCGAATTGTCGAGCAGGCGCAAGCCGAGCTTCCGGAGCTGATTACGTACACCGGGCCTGTCTACGGCGCGGCGAAGGCTGAATTTTTCCGCTCGATCGATTGCTTCCTGTTGCCGTCGCGGAGCGAGTCGTGGGGTATCGTGCTCAACGAAGCGATGGCGGCTGGAGTGCCTGTGATCGCCTGCCGGCGGGGTTGCACGCAGACGCTTGTCGGCGAACGTGCCGGGCTCGTTGTCAAAGACACCGAGCAATATGTACAACTGGCGGTGCGGCAGATTCAAACTTGGATGGATGGCGCCGAGCTATATCACGCCGCTTCCGTCGCCGCAGTGGAGCAGGCTGCCGTATTGGATCGCGAAGGCCAGGCGCAGCTTAATGCGTTTGCCCAGCACATGCATTCGCCGCTGATCGCTGCGCCCGAGGACGTCCGTTGCCGGAGTCGCCAGGCATGCTGAAATTGCTCCAGAACGGTCTCTCCAGTCACTACGGTTTCGTGCGAAAAAGTGCCATTGCCGTGCTGCAGGTGCCGAAGCGATGGGCCCGCTTCCGTGCGCGACCACACGACTTTCGAGCCGCCCCGCCCGTGCTCGCCAATTCGTTCCCGAAAAGCGGCACGCATTTGTTGTTTCAGATTGTCGACGGCTTGCCGAATTCGACCAACTACGGCGCGTTCCTGGCCTCGATGACCAGCTCGTTTCAGTTCCGTGAACGGTCGCCGGCGAGTGCCAGCCGGTCCATTCGCGGCTTCGTGCCGGGAGAGATCGTGCGCGGCCACTTGTTCTACGACGCACAGAACGCCGAGGACCTCGCACAGAAGAACGTCGTGCACCTGTTCGCCTATCGCGATCCGCGCGACGTGGTCGTCTCCGAGGCCCACTACCTGCGCGACATGAATCGCTGGCACCGGCTCGCGCCCCACTTCCGCAAATTGGCGTCGCTCGACGGGGCGATCATGCTCTCCATCACCGGCTTCGATCCGCCCATCGCCGGCCTGGAATATCCAAACATTGGGGCCCGCTTCGCGCGCTATCAGGGTTGGCTGCGGCGGGACGATTGCTTGTCGATCCGGTTCGAGGACCTGGCCTCAGAGAGCCGGCTCAACGTAATCCGACGCATCGCCGAGTTCTACGCTCGACATTGCGCGGCCGGCCTGGACATCGATGCGTGCGTCGCCGCGATGACCGCCTGCATCGCGCCCGAGAAATCGCACACCTTCCGCAGCGGCAAGAAGGCCGGCTGGCAAATGGAATTCACCGCCGAGCACCGCCGCCGGTTCGACGAGCTGGCCGGAGAACTATTGATCGAACTCGGTTACGAATCCAATCACGATTGGGCGAAGGAGCGGAGAGCAGAGAGCGCAGAGCAAGGAGCTCACATCTGATTCTCCGCTCTCCGCTCTCTGCTCTCTGCTCTCTGCTCTTTGCTCTTTGCTATGAAAATCATCGTCCACGACTACGTCGGGCATCCGTTTCAGGTGCAGCTCAGCCGCGAGCTGGCCGGCCGTGGGCATGAAGTGCTCCATCTGTATTGCAGCTCGTTCGTGACGCCGCGCGGCGAGCTGGAGCGCCGCGACGACGATCCGCCCGGCTTCCAGGTTCGCGGCATCGCGCTGTCCGCCGTCATTCCGAAGACAAATTTCGTGCGCCGCTTTCGTTTGGAAGCCGAATACGCGCGTGCGCTCACGGCCGAGTGCGAACGGTTCAAGCCGGAAGTGATCCTCTCGGCCAACACGCCGTCGATCGTGCAACATCGGCTGGCCGGTTGGTGCGTGCGCCACGGCGTGCGGCTTGTCTCGTGGATCCAAGACATTTACGGCCTGGCCGCGTATCGCTTGCTGAGCCGCAAACTGCCCGTGATCGGCCACTTCGTCGGCCGCTATTTCATCGCGCTCGACAAGGCTTCGGCCCGCCGCAGCGACGCAATCGTTGTCATCACCGCCGACTTCACAAAAGTGCTGGCGCAGTGGGGCATCAATACGTCGCGAATACATGTGATCCACAATTGGGCGCCGCTCGAAGACATGCCCGTGCGGCCGCGCGACAACGCTTGGAGCCGCGCGCAGAATCTTGAAGAAGGTCTGAGATTCCTCTACTCCGGCACGCTGGCGATGAAGCACAATCCGGTGTTGCTGCTGGAACTGGCCCGCATGCTCGACCGCGATTCAAGCGGCGAGCTGATCGTCGTTTCCGAAGGGGCGGGCGTCGAATGGTTGGCGGAGCAGGCGGCGAGCGACGAAATCGGCACGCTCCGCTGCATGGGCTTTCAGCCATTCGAGGCACTGCCCGACGTGCTGGGCAGTGCCGACGTGCTGGTGGCGATTCTCGAAGCCGACGCCGGCGTGTTCAGCGTGCCCTCCAAGGTGCTCAGCTACCTGTGCGCCGGCCGGCCCGTGCTGCTGGCCGTGCCGTCGGAAAACCTGGCGGCGAAAATCGTGGACGAATGCGGCGCCGGGCTGACGGTGGAGCCGAGCGACATGATCGGCTTTCGCGGCGCGGCGCAACGACTGATCGACTCCACAGAACTTCGCCAGAAGTGCGGCGAAGCGGCCCGCCGCTACGCCGAAACAAACTTCGACATTCGACGTATCGGCGACCAGTTCGAGGCGATTCTGCGCTAGCTCGACTTATCAACTCGGCAGCGTTTCTCCCACTATTTTGCGGACTTTCCAAGTGGCCGCATGA